>CAZGOR010000309.1:0-5164 GCA_964527875.1 uncultured Bacteroides sp.
TTAGGAACCGACATAAATACATGGAAATGTTTGGAATAGGGAAGATAATTGGCAAATATAAATATGACCAGAATATGGGTCCACCAGCAACATTGATGGATCACTACACTGCTATCATGAGGAGTGTGTATGAAGCCGGATATCAGATTACTTACCGGGTAAAAACCATATACCTGTAATTCTTTCAACGTCACAGACCGGATATAAAAGATATTCATTCCCAACAGGGTGACCATCAGTATCAATATCAGCAGCAGGGAAATATTGGCATCAATATGTGAGATCTTTTTCATTTCAATCCCGCTGAAACGTTTAACATTCAGGAATACTCTGCGGATAAGAAATACAACGATAGCTGCCAGTACGATGAGGGCAAACAGGTCACCCATGGCCATGATGATATCATATACCACTCCAAGGAATCTGAGTGTTTTTTCTCTTGCAAACAGGCCATCGATGGTCATTTCAATACTGCCTATGAGAATTATACAAAAACCCCAGAAAACAAATGCATGCAACAATCCGATCACAGGCTTGCGGAGAATCTTGGTTTGCCCGAATGCTACCTTCAGCATCAATAAAAGCCTTTTTCCAATTTGTCTTACAGGAAAGCCGGGTTTGGTAAGTTTAAAAAAACCGATATATTTTCTGACAGTATAACTGAAAACGAATAATGTAATAAAGAAGGAAAGAATAAAAATTATCTGTTTGATCATCAGTTTATTGAGATTTGACAGCTTTGATTTCCTGAATTAATTCGGGAAGTACCTTATGTGCATCACCCACAATTCCATAATCTGCAGCCTCGAAAATCGGTGCATCCTTATCGGTATTCACTGCAACGATATATTTTGAGGAACTGACACCTGCCAGATGCTGGATGGCTCCTGATATTCCAAATGCCATATACAAATTCGGGGCAATGATCTTCCCGGTTTGTCCGGCATGTTCTTCATGTGGACGCCACTCCTCGTCAGATACTGGTCTTGAACATGCCAGCCCGGCTCCCAGAAGCTCTGCAAGTTCTTCAAGTGGAGCCCAATGATCGGGTGATTTCATGCCACGGCCACCGGAGACAACAATCTCCGCATCGGTAAGGATAACTTTACCGGTTTGCTTTTGAATATCTTTGACCGTTGTTTTTATCATTCCGGCGTCATAGTCGGGAGCAAAAGATTCAATTGTCGCACCGGCATCTCTGGGAATCAACTCATAAGAATTCTGAGATAAAGTCAGGATCTTTACCTGGGTTTTGATCTCAACAAGGAAATAAGCTTTGCCACTGAAAACTTTTTTTCTGACAATCATCGGTTCCGTTGATACAGGTAAATCTGTCACTCCTGAAACAAGACCTGCTTTAAGTTTCACCGACAGGCGGGGAGCAATGGCCCTGCCTGTATTGTTATTTGAGATCACAATTATTGTGGCTCCTTCTTTTTCGGCAACATTTGATATTACCTGTGTATAAACCTGGTTGTCAAGATAGAGAAGTTTATCATCCCGGATATCAATAATTTTTGATACACCGTAATTGGCCAGTTTTTTCAATTCATCTTCCTCAACCTTACCTATTGACAGGGCTGTAGCTGTCGTTCCCAGGTTTTCTGCAAGACTTGCAGCATATGAAGCCAGTTCAAAAGACAGTTTTTTAAATCTGCCATCCCAGTTTTCTGTAAATACAAGTACGGACATATGTAGAAAATATTTTATTTATTAAAATTTTGCAAGTGATGTATCATAAACCGTAAGTCATCCCGAACTTGTTTCGGGATCTTCCATGACGCAATGAAAGTGTAACTTAAGAAGATCCTGAAACAAGTTGCTAATGACATCAAAGATGTCAATTTATTATGAATCTTGCAGCGCAAGTTCGGTGCTTCAGGATGACAATACCATACTATTTTGCCAGTTATGGTACAGCCCCATTCAAACATTCAAATTTATATAATATTCAAATTACCTTGGCCTCATTTTGAAGCAGGTTAACAAGTTCTTTAACATTGTCGGGTTCTATCATTTTACAGGGTTCTTTCGGAGGAAAAGATTCAAAACCTTTTGTCTCAGTAAACACTTGAACATCTACTGGCTGAATTATCTCCAATGGTTTTTGTCTGGCCATCATAATACCCCGCATTGCCGGAATACGTGGTTCTATGGCAATCCCTTTCTGAACAATACCAACGAAAGGGGTGGGCAGGGTAAGTTCCTCTTTGCCAGCATCTATGTCCCTACTAATCAATACTTTACCATTTTCGATCCGGAGGGATGAAATAGCAGAGACTGAAGGAATCTCCAGAAATTCTGCTAGCATTCCTCCCACAGCTGAGCCATTATAATCACTTGATTCAATACCGCACAAAATGATATCAAATTCTTTTTGTCTGACAACCCCGGCAATTTGTCCTGCCACAAAGTAAGCATCGGCAGGTTCACAATCGATGCGTATGGCATCGTCTGCACCAATGGCCAACGCTTTTCTCAGTGTGGGTTCAGTGTTGGAAGCACCCACGTTGATAACTGTAATTTTTTCAATTGGCACGGCAGGATCTTCTTTTAACTGAAGGGCCCTGGTTAAAGCCAGTTCATCCCAGGGATTAATGATCCATTGAACACCTGTTGAATCAAATTTCCTGTTTTCCTGCGTAAATCTGATTTTTGTAGTCGTATCGGGCACATTGCTTATACAAACCAGGATTTTCATAAAGTACTGAATTTAAAAGCGTTTATTATTCCATTCATATTTATTGATCTGACAAATATAAAATAATATCCATTATATGCTACAAAACATTTATTTAACTATAAAGTGATAAAAAAAAGCTCTGTCGAAACGACAGAGCATTATCATTATCAACAGGGGCATATACTTAAGCCTGAGCTGTGGGACCCCCGAAATTCATTGGAACAACTGGTGACCCGAAGCTTTCAACTTTTTTGATCTCTCCATGTGCAGCTTCATACTTCGCAATATTATCCTGCAAGGCTAAGAAAAGTCTTTTAGCATGCTCAGGTGTAAGAATGATCCTGGATTTTACTTCCGCTTTAGGGACACCAGGCATTACTCTTACAAAGTCGATTACAAATTCAGCACTGGAATGTGTAATGACAGCCAGATTTGAATATGTTCCCTGTGCTATATCCTCTTTTAGCTCAATATTAATCTGGGTTTTTTTTGTCTTTTTTTCTTCTTCCATACCGATCATTTTTGCTGTTTATTTTCAATGACTTTTTCACTTTCCTCGGATTTGGAACCGACAAGCATTTCATATTCCTCACGTGAACCAACGACAAGTCTTTCATAGTCTCTAACGCCGGTTCCGGCAGGGATCAGGTGTCCGACAATGACATTCTCCTTCAGTCCTTCAAGGAAATCCACTTTGCCAAAAATAGCAGCTTCATTCAAAACCTTCGTTGTTTCCTGGAATGAAGCTGCAGAGAAGAAGCTCTGTGTATGCAGGGCAGCTTTCGTAATTCCTTGCAGGATCTGCAGTGATGTTGCAGGCACGGCATCACGGGCAACGATCTGTTTCATATCTTTTCTTTTGAGGACTGAATTCTCATCCCTTAATTTTCGTGCAGTGATGATCTGTCCTGGTTTCAATATCTGGGAGTCCCCTGCGTCCGTGATTACTTTTTTGTTATAGATCCAGTCATTTTCATCCATAAACTCCCATTTGTCAACAATCTGTTTTTCAAGGAATTTTGTATCGCCCGGATCTTCTATCTCAACTTTGCGCATCATCTGGCGGACGATAATTTCGAAATGTTTATCATTGATCTTTACACCCTGCATCCGGTAGACCTCCTGCACTTCATTCACGATATACTCCTGGACTTTGGTCGGCCCTTTAATGGCAAGAATATCCGAAGGTGTAATGGCACCATCGGAAAGTGGTGTGCCTGCTTTTACAAAATCATTTTCCTGCACGAGGATTTGTTTCGAAAGCGGGACAAGGTATTTTTTTACTTCATCTTCTTTTGAAACGATACTGATTTCCCTGTTCCCACGTTTGATTTTTCCAAAGGAAACCTCTCCGTCGATTTCAGCAACAACAGCGGGATTTGAAGGATTTCTTGCCTCAAAGAGCTCTGTAACCCGGGGCAATCCTCCTGTAATATCACCCGATTTGCCAACAGCTCTCGGGATCTTTACCAATATATCGCCTTTCTGAACCTGATCCCCTTCATTAATCATTATGTGTGCTCCAACAGGCAGGTTATATGCTTTCACAACTTCATTCTTTTTCGACATAATCCTGATCATAGGATTCTTTGTTTTATCTCTCGTTTCTATAATGACCTTTTCCCTGAAACCTGTTTGTTCATCAGACTCTTCCCTGAAAGTAATCCCTTCAACAACACTTTCAAAAGATATTTTACCCGCACTTTCGGATATAATCACAGCATTATAAGGATCCCATTCACAGACCAGCTGGCCTTTTGATACTTCATCCCCATTTTTTATATACAACTTTGAACCATAGGGAATAGAATGTGTAGTGAGTGGAAGTTTGGTATTTTTATCAGTGACGCGCATTTCTGCCAGACGGCCAATAACCACATCAACTTTTTTACCATCCTCTTCAGTTTTTTCAACCATTCTCAGTTCATCAATTTCTGCAATACCGTCATAACGGGCAATGACACTGGATTCTGTGGTAATATTAGATGCTGTACCACCCACATGGAAGGTCCTCAATGTCAGCTGAGTACCAGGTTCACCGATGGATTGGGCTGCAATAACACCAACAGCTTCACCTATCTGGACCATTTTACCGGTGGCCAGGTTCCGGCCATAGCATTTAGCACAAACACCTTTGGTTGTTTCGCAAGTCAGAACGGAACGGATCTCGATCTGTTCAAGTGGTGAGTTCTCTATCTCACGGGCAATTTCTTCAGTGATCTCTTCTCCCGCAGCAATAATCAATTCACCTGTAATCGGATTATATACATCATGCACGGTGGTCCGGCCCAGAATCCTTTCATATAGTGATTCAACAGTCTCTTCATTGTTGGTAATAGCGGTGGCAACGATTCCCCGCAACGTTCCACAATCATATTCCGACACGATCACATCCTGCGAAACATCCACCAATCTTCGTGTCAAATACCCGGCATCAGCTGTTTTCAGTGCAGTATCAGCCAATCCTTTCCGTGCACCGTG
>CAZGOR010000310.1:0-5150 GCA_964527875.1 uncultured Bacteroides sp.
CATCAGGAAAGATTATTCTTTTGATATCGAGGTTTCATTCCCTGCAGGATTGATCACTGTCTCCAAGCCCGATCCGGATACAGAAGATGATCGCTTCGGACAGCTTTCAGGCATCAGTATAGCGATGATTGCCCAGTTCACTTTCTATCACCCCGACAAAATAAATTCCATCAGACCATATAAAATCGGTGCAGGCTTCCTCGCTCTGAACACGTTCAATTTCAGTGATGCCGGAGAGAACAGGGATATTGGCATCGTCATCCTTGGCAGTCTCTATCCTGCAAAGAAAGATGCTAAACTCACTTTCCCACTCTATTTTGGCGGGGGATACCTTCTTAAAGACACGAAATTTTTTCTCCTCCTTGGCCCCGGGATCAGGATAAAACTCTAAGAAGGCTAAGGCTGAGGCTAAGGGAGTGTGAAAGTGTGAATTGGTGAATTCGTAAATTGGTATATTAGTGTGTGGGGGTATTGGGTAAAGAGTTAAGTGCTGTAACACTGCCCCCCTTTTTGATATGCATCACTTATTTCCCGGTCCGGTTGGAAATCCCCAATCTGCATCGGGACAGACGGACTTTTCTGCCATGCATTTCTTACCTCCAGGTCCGATTGAAAATCGGACTTTTCTGCCATGCATCTTTCATTTTCTGGTCCGGTTAGAAATCCCCAATCTGCATCGGGACAGACGGACTTTTCTGCCATGCATTTCTTACCTCCAGGTCCGATTGAAAATCGGACTTTTCTGCCATGCATCTTTCATTTTCTGGTCCGGTTAAACCGGACCAACTCTATTAGCCCTATATCTTTTGTATCTTTTTTTGATTGTATTATTTTATAGAGATATTTCCTGGTATTTAACACAACCATATGTACATGATTTGATATGATTGTGTAACAAACCAATTCATATTCTTTCCCATCTATAAAATGAAGTGATTCCATAATCCTATTTGCTATTCGTTTATCTGACAAATGTTTAGTTAGTCCGGTTTTCAACCTTGCCTGCCGGCAGGCAGGCGGACACATTCCAACAACGTTGATGACAATAGAAAAGTCCGGTTTCCAACCGGACACATTCAGTATACATCTTCATTCCCAACTTTAAACTGCCGGATAATCTTTAATAAATCTTAAATTTGATGTTTTAAACAACTGGTTAAAATATATTCAATCACAATATTTATCTTTTCATTATGAAAAAACGGCTTTTCATTCTGTTATTCCTTTTTATATCAGTCAGACTTTTTTCTCAGACTGATCTGCACTATTATCTACCGCAGGGAGACTATGATCAGAACATTCCTGAACCTTCCCGGATCATCGGCCATGAGATCGGAGAGTGGCACGTAACCCATGATAAACTTGTATATTACCTGTCTATCCTGGCAGAATCCTCCGACCGTATCATCATGGAAGAATATGCCAGGTCATTTGAGAACAGGCCGTTATTTCATCTGATCATCACCTCTCCGGAAAATCATTCAAGGCTGGAAGAGATCAGGAAAGAACATCTTAAGCTCAGTGATCCGGAAATTTCCGCTTCACTGGATATTACTAAAATACCGCTTGTTGTCAGAATGGGTTACAGTGTTCATGGAAATGAGTCAAGTGCCTCCAATGCCTCACTGCTTGTAGCATATTATCTGGCCGCATCCGGGGATGAAAATGTTTTGAGCTATCTCGACAGGATGATCATTCTTCTTGATCCTTGTTTGAATCCAGATGGTTTTAACCGGCATGCCGGCTGGGTCAATTCCCATAAAAGTATTGTGCCTATGACCAATGGCATCAGCCGCGGATTCAGGGAAGTATGGCCGGGAGGAAGAACAAACCATTACTGGTTTGATCTGAATCGTGACTGGATCCTCGTTCAACATCCGGAAACAAGGGGAAGAGTAGATGTCTTCCAGCAATGGATGCCCAATGTGCAAACAGATCACCATGAGATGGGAGCAGGATCATCATTCTTTTATCAACCCGGATTACCTTCACGCACACACCCGATGACTCCCCAAAGAACTACTGAACTTACCAAAATGATAAGTAACTATCATAGTAAAGCCCTCGACAGTATCGGATCATTGTATTTTACTGAGGAGGTATTCGATGATTTTTATTATGGGAAAGGGTCTACCTACCCGGATATACACGGTTCTGTCGGTATTCTTTTCGAGCAGGCAGGTACACGTGGATTCATCAGAGAGACAGAAAACGGAAAACTGACTTTCCCTTTTGCCATCCGAAACCAGGTGACCGTTTCACTATCGACACTGGAAGCTTCCTTTAACCTGCGAAAAGAACTGCTTGAATATCAACGTTCATCTTACCGGAAAACGATTGATCTTGCCGGACAAAACATGATAAAAGGTTATATCTTCAGTGAGCCGGATGATCCCTCCAGGCTCAATCATTTTATTGATATTCTGCTCAAACACAGGATCCGTGTTTATCACCTTAATAAAGATTATAATTCAGGTGCAACAAGCTTCAATACATCGTCCTCTTTTATCGTCCCGCTGAAACAACCCCAATACAGGTTGATTGAAAGCTTTTTCAGAGTGGATAAAAAGTTTTCGGATAGCATTTTCTATGATATTTCTGCCTGGACCCTGCCCTATGCCTTTAATATCAATTATCAAACAATTACTTCACAGAAAATATTGGAAGATATCATTGGGGAAGAATTATCTGAAATACCTGAGAAGCCCGGCATCCTTCATGGTGAGAGGAGTAATATCGGATATCTGTTACCATGGAACGATTATTATTCCCCGAAAGCATTATATCATTTGCAGTCTGCAGGTTTAATAACAAAAGTGGCTTCAGAACCATTTACTTATCCTGTTGAAGATGTCCATATGCAATTCGGTTATGGTACCATTTTTATTCCGGTTTACGGGCAAAAGCCGGATACAGATGAAATATTTCAGTTGATCACTAAGCTGACGAAAGAAGAAGACATTTCTTTTTATTCGGCTGAAACCTCGCATACACTTGCCGGTATTGACTTTGGCAGTCCAAAATTCTTAAATATTAAAAAACCTGATATTCTATTATTAACCGGCGATGGTGTAAGCAGTTCAGAGGCAGGTGAAATATGGCATTTACTTGATACACGGTTTGCCATTCCGGTCACACTTATTGAACAGGAACAAATTGACCGTATCAGCCTGGAAGATTACAATGTATTGATTATGCCGGGAGGTTCTTTTAACAATATCGGGGAAAAAGGAAAAGACGAAATAAAAACATGGCTTGAAAAGGGAGGTACACTGATTGCCATTTCCAGGTCTAACAACTGGCTGAATGATAATGGATTTACCAATCTGAAATTCAATACTATCAGTAAAGACACAATGGCAACCAAATTCTATAAAGATCTTCAATCCGAAAGAGGGGCAACGCAAATACCGGGTTCCATTTTCAAGGCAAACCTTGACTTTTCACATCCGGTTGGATATGGAACGGGCAAATCAACCATTCCCGTTTTTAAGAATAACAACCTTTTTGTTGAGAAGGCTAACAATCCTTATGCAACACCGGTATATTACACTTCCGATCCTCTTTTAAGCGGTTTTATCAATGAAAAAAACTATAAACTGATCGATAACTCAGCTGTGGTTATTGTTACCTCCGTCCGGTCAGGCAGAATCATATCATTTATTGAGGATCCTAACTTCCGTGCATTCTGGTTTGGAACCAACAAATTGTTTATAAATGCAATCTTTTTCGGACAGACAATATCCCAGGCATCTGGAGACTGATATAAACACATGCCAGGCTCACACACAACACTCACACACATCAGGAACCAGCTATCATCAAAGTCTACAAGTACTCAAGTCTGCAAGTCCACAAGAATATTTTAAATATCAGAAAAAACACAAACTGAGAACCGAGAACTGAGAACCGAGAACCAAGAACTAATATGCCCCGGTTAACAACCGGGTTTACTGGTTCATCCCTTAGCAATGTTATTGCCGAATAACATTCGGCAGAACTTTTTTCCGTCTTGTATTAGTCATTAATTCGTGAATTCGTGGCAGCTTTTTTCACAAACATTTGTTATTTCTGATTTTTATATCTTTATTTGTCACACTTTTAACTTCAATTACTACACTTCGTTTTAATTGATTTATAGAGAAGAGGTGAGAGACCAGGCTCCATGACCCTCTGGCAACCTACCCCTTAAGGGAAAAGGTGCCAATTCCTGACCATTGATTTGGTAAATATAAATTAATTGTCATCATGAAAAAGCAATACCGTTTTGAAACCCTTCAGCTGCATGCCGGACAGACTGTTGACCCGGTCACCTATGCCAGGGCTGTTCCTATTTATCAGACAAGTTCATATATATTCAGAGATTCCAAACATGCGGCTGATCTATTCGCTTTAAAAGAATCCGGGAACATTTATACCCGTATTCAGAACCCAACAACAGATGTTTTCGAAAAAAGAATGGCTGCGCTCGAAGGAGGTGTTGCCGCTCTTGCCACTTCATCCGGACAGTCGGCACAGTTCCTTGCCCTGATGAATATCCTGGAAAGCGGAGATAACTTTGTGTCAACATCTTACCTCTATGGCGGAACATACAACCAGTTCAAGGTGCAATTTAAAAGGATTGGCATAAATGTAAAATTTGTAAAAGGGGATAACACTGATGAGTTCGAAAAACAGATCGACAACAAAACAAAGGCCATATATGTTGAAAGCATCGGTAATCCGAAATTCAATATTCCCGATTTTGATGCACTTGCAGAAATATCAAAAAGGTATGAAATTCCATTGATCGTGGATAATACTTTCGGGACGGCCGGCTATCTTTGCAGCCCGATTGAACACGGTGCCAACGTGGTTGTGCAATCAGCCACAAAATGGATCGGTGGGCATGGAACAAGTATTGGCGGTGTGATCGTTGATGCCGGAAATTTTAACTGGGGAAACGGAAAATTCCCCCCATTCACAGAACCATCGGAAGGTTATCACGGGCTTAAATTCTGGGATACATTCGGTGAAGGATCTCCGTTTGGAAATATGGCATTCATCATCAGGGCCCGGGTGGAAGGATTAAGAGATTACGGAAATACGATGAGCCCCTTCAATGCCTTTCTTTTCCTTCAGGGACTGGAAACCTTATCCCTGCGTGTTCA
>CAZGOR010000311.1:0-5141 GCA_964527875.1 uncultured Bacteroides sp.
GATCTCCGGCAAATGGATGGGGCTCTGTTACAGGTTATATAATTGATAAATATCAGAATCCTCTTGAAGATATTATAGTAACAACCATCACCGGTGAGAAAGATACCACTGACGATAAGGGATTCTTCTATATCCCTGATATTCCCCAGGGTGGTAACAGGCTTGATTTTTCAAATATTGGTTACCCCTGGGTTGGTGATATGCCTGAAAATATTAACATTTTAAATGGCAGTAATAATCATATTGGGGAAATTTATATTTATTATAATCACCCTCCTGAAATTCTAAGTTATGAAAAACTTCCTGATCATCAATCTGTAATATTTATAGATCCTGTTTATTCTTCACTTTACGAGTATTATGAACTGTATAGCGACGATGATGCCGATGGGCTGGGCACAATATTGGTTAAGAAAATACTGCCAACAGAAACTGAAGTCATCATTACAAATGCTGAAGATTTCAATTTTTACTCATTTCGGGCTGTACCAATAAAAGGCGAAGAAAGTACTTATTCCACCTGGACACAGGTCAGGTTTGTTAATGCTATAGACCCGGATGCATCATTATCATATTTTACATATAATAATTTTTTCAGTGCAACATTATCATGGCAGCTTACCGGCTACGAGGAATTTTACAAAGGATTCCGGATAGCAAAAGTTGTAAATGACACGTTAGTTTTTATTTCCCATACTATTGCACCGACAATAACTGAATATGAACTTCTTACCAGTCCCGGAATGATCGATGATTATTATGTGGTCGCAATAACAGATAGCGGCAAATATGTTGATCCCCAGCCGGAAGCCCAGAAGATTTTATTGGATGTGCCGGAAATGATTTATCCTGATGCATTCAAAGCAAAATATTATCCGGACACAATAATAATTCTTGAGTGGATACCGGTTGCATATAACAATAGTTGGTATTCGGGATATATCATTGAAAAAACAACAGAAGCCATTCCCCAGGAATCTGATTGGGAGTTACTCGATAGATTATATGATAGTAATATAGATTTCTTTGTTGATGATTCTGTCAGTTACGGGAATGTTTACAATTACCGGATTAAAACTGTAGCTTATCCTTCCGGACTTGGTTCACCTGAATATTCCCTTCCCGTTAGTGTTAGTGTGGAGGCGCAATAGCAACTGCACTCATATAGTAAGATAGGGGTCAACCCACGACCGTTGGTCGAAGGTAAATTAGAATGTGTCTGCTTGCCTGCATCGCTTATGCGTAGCCGCTTGCGCCACCGCTAAAGCTTGCGTCTGCGCCGAAGTCGGCTACGACGCAGGAGCATGGCGGCACACGGCCGGTGGAGCAAGGCCGGCAGGGTTGAAGACCCCGCCCGCCCGCCTGACCGAGTCATTCGGGCAGGAACGTGTCGTTCGGTACGGGCGGACGGACTTTTCTATCACACTTCCACGGTTTTGAATGTGTCCGGTTGAAAACCGGTAGCAACTTCCATACAACATTGCAATCCTGCAACCTGAAAATCTGATAAATTCAACCCCTGTTCAGGGGTTGTGATCAGGATATGTTTCCTTAGAGACTGTCTAAAAAGTAGTATAAACCACGGAGTCCACAGAGTTTTCACAGAGTCCGCAGAGAAGTAACTTTCTTAATATCAAACCTCTGTGAACTCTGTTTAATCTCTGTTTCCTCTGTGGTTAAATGTTCTAATAGACTTTTTAGACAGCCTCTTATTCATAGTTGAATCCCTTCGGGATTTTCACTACTCCTTACTCCATAATTTAACTAAAGTATCCCTTCATTGTTGAGCCGAATGTGTTAAAGCCCCATATGTATGATGGATATCCTATAATCCCAAGGCTAAAATCTTGAGTTGTTTCTCCCCTTCTCCCATTCTCCTCTTCCCCCATCCCTCCATCTCTCCATCCCTCCATCTCTCCATCCCTCCATCTTTCCATCCCTCCATCTCTCCATCCCAATCTTCCACCCATACACTTTAACGATTTCATACTTTAACAGTCTCAGTCTTCTTCAACGGTTATTATACAGGTTCATCGTCTTATCTATACCTTTCAGCACAAAACTTCTGATAGCTTCGCAGGCGAGGGAGAGTCGGGCAGGAAGGATCTTTTCCTCTTCCCCGGTCCAGGTACCGAGTACATAACTCACCTGTCTGCCTGTGAAGAACTCATCACCGATTCCGAACCTCAGCCGGGCAAAGTTGGAAGTGCCCAGGATCTGGATGATATGGGCCAGTCCGTTATGGCCGCCATCACCACCTTTCGCCCGGAGGCGAATGGCCCCGGTGGGAAGGGCGATATCATCCGTAATGACTAGCAGGTTCTCCAGCGGGATGTGTTCCTTTTTCATCCAGTAGTGCACAGCTCTCCCGCTCAGGTTAACAAAGGTTGTAGGTTTTATCAGGATCAGGGAACGGCCATTCATCAGATGAACGCCGGTAAAGGCAAACCGCCTGTCCTCAAATTTGATACCTGCTGCTTCTGCATATGCATCAAGTATCATGAATCCCGCGTTGTGACGGGTATGGATATATTCAGGACCAATATTACCGAGTCCGGCAATCAGGAATTTCAAAACAGTTGAATTATGCCTGGAGGATATTATTGACTTGATTTTTCTTTTCCTTCTTTTTCTTTTTCTTCTTTACCTTCTCCTTTACCTTCAGCTTCACCTTCAACTTCACCTTCAACTTCACCCTCTTCAGCTTTAACAACTTCCGGTTCTTCAGCTTCAACCTCTTCAGCAACAGGTTCTCTCAAGCCTTTGGCAATCAACCTGGAGGATACCACACCAACAACCATAGCCCTTGGCGGATCAAGGATTTCCAGGTTATCATATGCTAATTCGGATATCTTGACGAAATTGCCGATATCAACATCCGTGATATCGATATCGCAATATTCCGGCATATCTTTCACCAATCCCCTGACTTTCAGGTATCTTCTGCGTTGTCTCAGTTTGCCGCCGCTTTTTAATCCTACAGAAGTCCCGGTTAAACGTACCGGGATCTTCATGGTTATTTTTTTGCCTTCAGTTACCCTGATAAAATCGGCATGAATAACCGAATCAGTTACAGGATGATACTGTACATCCTGCAAAATGGCATCATGCTTTTTACCCTCAATATCCAGTTTGACCAGATATGCATCCGAAGTAAAAATAAGGGGATGAAATCTGTTTTCGGGAATATAAAAGTGAAGGTTCCCATCTTTATTATTCCCGCCATACAACACACAAGGTATAAGATCGGATTTCCTGAGATCCTTCGTGGATCTTTTCCCCACGCTTTCCCTTAACGAACCCTTTAACTCAAGTGTTTTCATACTATCTTAAACAGTGTTGAAGTTCACTAATTTGAATTTTTTATTTAACCACTAAGTTATACTAAGGTTGTCACAAATCCCCCGAGTACTCGAAAGGGACAAGGTTCAAAATCAGACTTCTTTGTGTTCCTTTGTGCTTTACCCTGCCTGCTGCGCCTTCGCGAAGCTTGCGCCTCCGCTAAAGCTTTGGCGGCACGCGGACGGCGAAGCAAGGCCGGCAGGCAGGTTTGTACTCCTTTGTGGTTTAAAAATCTTAATAATTTTTATGTACGAATTATGATAATGATCCAAAAAAAATAACCCAACAAAAAAGAAGTTGCAAATATAATATATTTAAATTTAAATAAAAGTATTACTGATCGATTGATAACTATAAACTTTATTGATCACATCAGCGAACAGGTCGGCAACACTAAGAACTTTTATTTTTGGGCTCTGGTGGGATAGTGGGATGGTATCGGCCACCAGGACTTCGAGGATACCGGATTTTTCAATTTTTTCACAGGCATTACCGGAGAGAATAGGGTGAGTGGCACAGACACGAACCGTTTTTGCTCCTTCCGACATCATCATATCGGAGGCAAGGCATACCGTTCCGGCTGTATCGATCATGTCGTCAACGATGACAACATTCTTATCCTTCACGGTCCCGATCACTTTGATATCCTCTACAACATTTGCTTTTTTTCTTAATTTATAGCAGATGACCATTTCAGTATTCAGGAAACGGGAATAGGCGTTGGCTCTTTTTGTTCCACCCATATCGGGAGCAGCAATGACCATGTCATCAAGGTCGAGCGACTTAAGATATGGCACAAATAAGGCAGAAGCATACAGATGATCGACAGGTACATCAAAAAAACCCTGGATCTGATCGGCATGAAGGTCCATGGTTACAATCCGGTCAACTCCCGCTACCGTAAGCAGGTCTGCCACCAGCTTGGCACCAATCGATGCACGGGGCTTGTCTTTACGATCCTGCCTGGCAAATCCGAAGTAGGGAATAACGGCAATGACCTTATAGGCAGAAGCACGCTTTGCAGCATCAACCATTAACAATAACTCAAACAGATTATCTGCCGGCGGGAATGTGGATTGGATGATAAACACTGTACATCCCCTGACAGATTCTTCATAATATGGTTGAAATTCCCCGTCACTAAATCTTAATATGGTGGTTTTGCCAAGCTCTGTTCCATAACTTTTTGCAATCATTCTTCCCAGATAAGCCGTCTGAGTACCGGCAAACATCTTGATTGGAGAATTAATAGCTGTATTTGGTTTCATTTTTCGGGACTGATAATTTTTGATTATTTGAATGTTCAAATGTAAAAATTTGAAAGGGATTATAGGAGTTTAATCGGAGAAATTATTGTTTCAATTGTTGAAATTGTCGCAATTGCAGTTGTCGCAATCGTCTCAATGGTTACAGGAGTATTCAGAATCGATGTCATCCCGAAGGAACAAAGCAACTGAGGGACCTCCCCGGATTTTGAATTTGCACTGAATGTGTCCGGTTAACAGGCGACAGTAACTTATTCAACCCCTTCAGGGTTGTGGATTTGCCTTGTCATCCATGCCCGGCACTTCGTACCGGGTTATTTATAGTTCGACCCCTTTCAGAGGTCTCGTATCAGCAACACAGTCTGAACGTATCGTTCGTTATGTGCGGGCGCGAACCAGGAACCAAATAGTTCAATCTTTTTAGGATTGAGATCCTGCAATCCCCAAGCTAAAGCCCAGGGTTATTTCACCCTTCTCCCATTCCCTCCCTCTCTCCATCCCTCCATCCCTCCATCTCTCCATCCCTCCCTCTCT
>CAZGOR010000312.1:0-5138 GCA_964527875.1 uncultured Bacteroides sp.
ACCGGATCATCCGTCATACCTGCAAGTATCAGATCACCCGAAGCAGTTACCTGAATATCATACCCTTCTTCATGGCCGGCATCCCCGATCGCTTTTTCCCATTGTACATTACCTTCCAGATCAGTTTTTACCATATACATATCTGTTTCACCACTTCCCGATTCATCGGTAGTGCCAAACAGAAGAAATCCATCACTCACAATAAGGATCCTGTTTGCTTCATCATCATACTGATTCCCGATCAGTTTTGGTGACCAGTCCAAAGGATTGCCATTTTCATCTGTCCCGACAAGATATATATCAGTCGTTTCATCATCATATACAGCTTTGCCGAGTAAGACATAACCTCCTTCCGCTGTTTGCTTTACATCAATTCCCGTTACAATCAGGTCTCCATCACCATAAAACTTTATAAAAGCTTTCGATTGTTCTTCACCGATATCATCCTTATGGCATGAGACCAGTAAAGCTATGACAAATGGTAGAATATATATTCTGTAACTCATAATTAAGATAAATTGCTGTTTTATGAAAGTCACCTGTTAATTTGCCGGGGGTTGTAGAATGATCTCACAAATCCGAAGGTTACCATAAAGTTATTCAGCCTGAAATCCGAGTCTGTATTCAGGTATTTAAATATTGACTCATATTGTTTAAATCGATGACCTGTATTGATCAGGTTAAGCCCGGTATTATATCGTGCATCCAGGTAAAAATATCCCCTGGTTATTTTCAGTTTAACACCACCACCTATGACAGTTGAATAGTTATATATGTTCCTGTATTTTTCACCCTTGTAATCAAGCAAATCCAAATCGGGTCCGGAGTTTTCCGTGATAAGATTCCCGGATGAATCCAGGAGCTTTGCTAACAGACTTGTTTTTACATCAAAAAGGTAACTGAATTGTCCGCCGGCTCTCAGATATGGGCGGAATCTGCCCAGGTCAAAATCATACGTGAATGTTAATGGTATATCGACACAAGATTGTTTTTCAAAACGTTCAAGTTTTGCAAAACCTTCTGTAACATCTTCGGCATGGTCCAGCCTGAAAAGCTTCTGAGTATACATTGGTTCCAAGGCAACCTGCAGATTTTTAATGATATAAAAATTAAATACTACCCCAACGTGAAGTCCTACATTATCAGGCCGGTACCTGAGCTGGTCGCCACGCTGGCTTAATGGTGAATATGGCTCAACAGTGATACCATGGGTCCAGTTGGTAC
The DNA here is from genome assembly GCA_964527875.1 of uncultured Bacteroides sp. Lineage (GTDB taxonomy): Bacteria > Bacteroidota > Bacteroidia > Bacteroidales > SM23-62 > LJUQ01. The sequence continues at coordinate 1,225 of CAZGOR010000312.1, forward strand.
CGACAAAGATCCCATAATCAAATATTGGCCTGGTTTTATATTCTTCAAACAGAAATATGAATTCTTCAGGATCTGTCGGAGTAATTTCATATTCGGGGTATTTTTTCAGGAATGCAAGCATCTGCTCATGGGCAAGTTCCCGGTCATCGTTATACAATGAACACAGGATAATGAGTTTATAGGCTGATAACCTGTCCTCCTTGGAAAATCCCTTTTCTATGCAGGATTGCAGCATCTGGGGGATATTTTCAATGAGTCCCTGGTCATAAAGCTGTTCTGCTTCCCTGAGTGTAAAAGCACATTCTTCATCCTGCGCACTCACAGGATTAACCTGGAACACCAACAGGATCAATAAAAATAATCCTGTGATTGAAAATTGTGATGATTTGCAATTGGAATGGTTCATGATGTTGCTATTCATTTTTGATACCAATAGATATCTTCGGGCCACATGTTTCCTCGTAAGGAATATCCGCACCAACGTAGGTACTCCATTCCTCAGTGGACATATTGCGATCTATCCGTGAACATATTTGTTCAGCGAGGTATTTAGCTTTTGTGGGACTTGCCAACAGCCTGTTTGCCTCTGTGCTGCCTGTAAGAATTTTACTACCATCCGTGCTAAATGCAAGCGAGAAGACAAATCCTGAATTTCCTGTGAGTACAACAGGCTGGTTATTCAGGTCGGCTGTTTCCCAGAGCCTGACTGAGCCATCGTTGCTTGCAGAGGCAAGAATATCACCGTCCGGACTGAACTTCAGGTCTGTAATTCTTGCGCGATGCCCTCTGAGATTGTCAACAAGGGTTTTCTTCTGAGTGTCCCAGATCTTTACATTCCCTCTCAGGTCTCCACTCGCCAGCCATTTTCCATCCGGGCTGTAACTCAGGGCAAGAACCTGGTTACCTCTTTCTTCAAACAACAGGTATTGATTCGAAGGATCACTCAATTCCCAGATTATGATCTGACCGTTTCTTGTCCCACAAGTAAGCCAATTACCATCTGCAGAGACAGTGAGGACCTGTACAGGTGAGGTCACTGCTGCAAATTGTTGACTGTTCCCATTTGACAGATTCCACATCAGGATCTCATTGCCGGTTCCGCCAGAAACCATCCGGTTATTGTCGGGCAGAAAATCCAGTGCCCTGATCCGGTTATCAGCACTGTTAAAAAGTCTCGGTTCACTAGTGGACGAATTGATATTAAAAACCTGAATTCCCATGCCATCGGTTCCACAAGCAAGCCATTTACCATCATTGGTAACATCAATGATCCGGTTAACCATATTATTTTCAATGACTAAACTACCCTGCTTATCATCGAGCTGCCATTTTAATATTTTGCCATCGCTACCGGTTGTAAAGAATATATTGGTTTCCGGAATAAATACTATTGATCTGACAGCATCGTCATGTCCTTTAAAGATATTCCAAGATGGTCCTCTCAGGAATCCGACCGCATCGTACAAACCTGCATAGATATCGTTATGATGTTCACTTCCGCCATAATCTTCGTTAAAGAGGTAGGCCTGGTATGAAAGCAGTGCCTTCAGGTTTGTATCATTATCCACCTGGAGGGATTTCACTGCCATCGACTGGGCTATTGAGAGCAGTCTGCGCCGGTAGGCTTCCTGACTTGCCTCTTCCGCTAATTTTCTTTGAGTCTCTGCCTCAAGTCTTCTCTGTTCAGCGGTATCTGCCTGGGCATTGGCCCTGCTTTCATTTACTAAAGCAATCCTGCGTTGCTGATTTGCCACCCCGGCAGAAGAATCTGCCAGCAATCTCTGAAAGATAGCCACCTGAGCACTGCTGTCAGCTAAAATCCTCTGTCGATCGGCTTCGCTCAGTGCATCAAGAGCAATTTGTCTTTGCTCCTCAGCCACCTGGAAATTATTGTCGGCAACAGCACGCTGGTATTCTGCTTCATTCTGGGCTTTCACAGCCTGTTCACGAAGCACAAATGCATAAAGCATCATACCGATCGAAATAACAGCTGCTGTCCCCAGCACGATAGCAAAGGTCCTGGTACGCTGTAACTGCCTTTTCTGGAGCCTGATCTTATTTTCTTCTTCGGCAATATATTCTTTTTCACTCGTTTTAAGGAAAACCATCGCTCTTTCAAACGCCGGGTTATACCTGGCAGCCCATGTTAGCGTGGGTTGCTGTTTTTTCTGCCAGTTCAATGCAAGGGTCAGGTCCGGTGGCCGCCATAATCCTGTCTTCCCATCCTGGAAGAGCCCTGATGCGTCAGCCAGCCGGTTATACATCTCTACTGCCTGTGCTTCTTCATCAACCCAGACCTTCAGCCGGTCCCATATCCTCATCAGGCTTTCATGAGAGATATCAATCACCGTTTCATCAGTAAGCTTTTGAGGATAGGCCGGCATTAAAAAAGATCTGCCCGGGGCCCGGAATATATCGATCACCCTGATAAGCTCATCAGTGCCTGCCCTGGCAATTTCTGCAATGATGTTAAGTTTGGTAGGCTGACGAATCCCCACAATATCACCCCCTTTCTCCGTAAGAGTCTTGAACATACTCTCACAGATCTGTTTTTCGTGTGGTGTTAATTCCTCAAAGGCTTCATTGGCATGTTCTGAAAGAGCTTTCTCCATCCTTCCCACCGCATCATAATCGGAAATACTGACCGGCCTGGACAAGTCACCCTGTTCTATCCAGTAATCCCAGGTACGCATTAAAGCATGCTGGAGTATCGGCAACTGATCCGGATTGTCACCCACATCATTGAGTAATTGCTGTACCAGGTTCGGATCAATTTGGGCACTACCTACTGCAACAGGTCCCGTAATGGCTGACCTGAAGTCATCCCGTGTCATCTGCGGTATGAGGTAATTGCTTTCATTGATCAGCCTTGTCAGTTCCTGGAATTGCGAACATTCACCGATAAAATCAGACCGCATGGTAAGAACAACATAGACCGGGATATCTTTTTGACGTACTGCACTGACAAGAAGTTTCACATAAGCTTCCGATTCATTGAAACCAATTTCATCCCTCCTGCTTTTCTTGAATCTGAACAATTCCTCAAACTGGTCAACCATCAGAAGGATATTAAATTGCCGGTCCGGTTCCAGCTGAGCAACAGCATCTGCCAGTCCCAGCGAACTTCTCCTCAAAATGGCCTGTATAACACCAAGGTTCTTTTCATAATCTACACCCTCTTCGCTGATAAAGGCATCTGTGAGGGAAATGGCCAGATTATCTACCGGTTGATTGCCGGGTCTTGTTGTGATAATTCTCCAGTCTGAACCAGCTTCAGCAATAAATCCACCGTGAAGAATAGGAACAAGTCCGCAATACATTAATGACGATTTACCGCTTCCTGAAGCACCAATTACTGCAACAAAACGGTTTTCTGACAAGTGCTGAAGAACTTCTTCACTCTGGCCCTCCCTTCCGAAAAACAGATGGCTCTCTTCTATGCTGAAAGGCCGGAGACCCGGGAATGGATTACCCAATTTACCGGATTCACTGTTCTGATGTACATTCTTTCCTGAATTCAGATTATTCATATCGAATTACTTCAGTTTTTCAATAAAAAGATCAAGCTGACCAAGGGGATCTTTTCCCCTCATCACAAGAGTATCTTTAGGAAAGGATATATTATCAGCCTGATCATGTCCTGCGATTAATATACCTTTAGCCAGCATCGGGGTTACCCTGCCCAGTCCGGGTGCCTTCAACAGGTCCGATAACTTGCTCATCAACCAGGTGCGCGATCCTGAATGATAATAAACCAAAGCTGCATCACATTGCATAAGTAGTTCTTTATGCATATTGATCAGGTTTGGGCTGCCATTATCATAACTGATTTTTGCAATCCTGAATCCCCTGGAAGCAATGGCTTTACTGACCGGCTGAATACCTTCCTCATCCCTTTTATCATGGATCAGATA
>CAZGOR010000313.1:0-5134 GCA_964527875.1 uncultured Bacteroides sp.
ATAAGATAATAGCATATGAAAATCCCGGCGATCATCCCGGCCATGTTGGAGGCCATGTCAAGAATGTTAAATGAACGGCCCGGAATAAAAATCTGAATATATTCGGTTAACCAGCAAAATATAAAACCGGCGATAAGAAAAAGAATGAGTTCTGTTATTCTGATCGTATACTTCTGATTACTCCGCCAGAATATATAAAAGAAAGTCAGAATGAAATAAAAAACAAAGTGTTCGAGATAGTCCCATCTGAATTCAGATATATCCTGATCCAGTAAACTATCCGAGTTCGGTATAACTGACAGAAGGATTAACAGGATTGTCCAGATGAAAAAAAGTATCCCGAATATGATTCTTCGCACCATTTTGTGAATAACAATCCGGCAATATAATTATTAATATTGAAATTCCAGAGATGATCAAATAAAATTATTGGGAATTATGAATAGTATTAATCCGGGAATATATTCACCGGGGGTGAGTCACAATCTCTTAAAATGGATTTTACTAAGTTTGCTGAGTGATTATTGAGCAGGATATTACGGACTCACCCACCTTTTTGATTCTCCCCTCTCTCGCGAGCTACTCTTTATACATAAGTTGAATGGTATTTATCATTTATTAGATGACACTATTATCAACCAGGCTATAAAGATAATATCAACGGTTGTTGTGAGGCTGTCTAAAAAGTCTATTAAAACATTTAACCACAGAGGAAACAGAGATTAAACAGAGTTCACAGAGGTTTGATATTAAGAAAGTTACTTCTCTGCGGACTCTGTGAAAACTCTGTGGACTCTGTGGTTTATCCTACTTTTTAGACAGCCTCATTCAATTCTGTTTTATGTGTGATACCTAATATGTACCCTTTCATGAGAAATATTTTACTGACACACTCTCTGAATCCCTCTTTATTATTGACAAAGATACAGATATGTATATAAGGTAGAAAGCGGATAGAGGAGGTGAAATAAAACACAGTTTCTACAGTTCAATAAGAAAAAGTAAAGAAAAATATATTTCGATAAACCAGTATACAAATTAGTCAATCCCCAAAACCCAATACCCACACTTCAATACCCACAAATACAAATTCACAGATTCACGAATTAACAAATTCAAAGATTTAAAAAATTGCAACCTTTCCCTTTATTTAAGGGTCTTATAGATAAAAAGATGCCTGAAGATGGATAAACCTGGTGAAATAATGAAAAGACGGATCATGGGGATTGATTACGGTAGCAAATTCAGTGGGACTACTGTGATCTGTTATAATCATTTCCACCAGGTGCGTTTTCTCAGTTCTTCGAAAAATGCTGATGCTGATACATTTATTCTTAGTGAGGCGGATCAGATAAAACCTGATCTGGTTTTTATTGATGCCCCGCTTTCTTTGCCTGGTATTTACTGGCTGAAGAATGGTTGTCATGATTATTTTTATAGAAAGTGTGATATAGAAATGCAGGCAATGTCGCCAATGTTTTTGGGAGGGTTGACGGCCAGGGCTATAAGACTGAAAGATCAGCTGATAGAATCAGGATGTGGCGTATTGGAAACTTATCCAAGAAGAGCGATTGATGTATATTCTCTTCCTGTCGAATTATATAAACAAAAAAAAGGTGATCTGGACAGATTGCTGAACATGATTATTAAAAGAATAAATGTCTCAATGAATAAAAAAACCATCGTCTCATGGCACCACATGGATGCTTTACTGGCTTTTTTGTCAGGGATACGTTATCTGAAAGGAGAGAGTATCATCTATGGGGATGCAGGTGAAGGGTTGGTGTATGTGTAGGAAAGAGCATGGAGCATGGAGCATGGTGCATGGAGTCAATCTTTAAGAGACTCCATTGACTCACCCCGGTTAACAACAGGGTTTGACTGCGTTCACCCTTTAGGTTACAACTGCCGATTGGCAATTCCCAACAGGTTGGGACAGGCGGCAGAACTTCATACCCAAAACCCACACTCACCAGGAACCAGGAACTATATAACCCGGTTAACAACCGGGTTTACTACTTACTTCACGATGAACATTACTGCCGGTTAACAACCGGCAGAACTTTCATTCACACACAAATATAACACCCACACACATCAGGAACCAGGAACCAGGAACCATATACCCCGGTTAACAACCGGGTTTACTTACCGATTCACAACTGGTGGATATGAATCATTCCCCCGGTTAACAACCGGGTTTACTACCTACTCCACGGTGGACATTACTGCCGGTTAACAACCGGCAGAACTTTTACACCTTTACACCTTCTCACTTTTTCTTCCTCAACCTCAGCCTTATTTACTTCGTAACCTGTAACATACACATTTCAACTTGTGCCCTGTACCTTGCACCCTGCAACATTTTCATTTCTTCCTGATCAGCATCACCCCATCCCTGACGGGTAATATGAGATTCTCAACCCGGTCATCATGATGCACAAGTTCATTGAATTCCAGGATACCCCTGGTACTGTCATCAGATGGTTTCGGTTCTTCAAGGATTTTCTCACCCCACAGGACATTGTCGGCTATGAGCCAACCGCCCGGTCTGACTTTGTTGACAGCGAGCCTGTAATAATCGGCATATTCATTTTTTTCTCCGTCAATATAGGCAAGGTCGAAAACAATATCCAGGCCGGGAATGATCTTCCTGGCATCACCTGTTAAACGGGTGATTTTATCTGCCAGATCGGATTTTGTAAAAAAATTGCCTGTAATTGATCTCAGCTCATCATTTTTTTCAATGGTATAAAGACGGCCGTTGGGAGCCAGCCCTTTCGCGAGACAGATCGCGGAATAACCGGTAAATGTCCCGATCTCCAGTATATTCTCCGGTGAGATCATGCGGCTCAGCATCTCAAGCAACTTTCCCTGCAAATGGCCTGCCATCATTTGAGGATAGGCAGTCTGAAGATGAGTGTTGCGGTAAAGTTCTGCCAGGATGGGATCTTCATCAGATGTATGTTCAGTGATATATTTCCTGATTTCCGGGTTGATTTGTAGCATGTTCAAAGATTTTTATGGTCACGGTGTTCCACAGAGAAAACAGAGTACCACAGAGTTTTATCTCTGTGGTACTCCAATAAACTCTGTGGTTCCCTGTGAGCTAAACATAACTTAAACCGAATAATTTTTTCTCATCAAGGATCTCATTTGCAATTTCGAGTATCTGACTTGCAGTAACGGCATCGATCTTTTTCCGGATCTCCTCAAGGCTGTCAACTTTGTTGAATATCAGATAGCTCTTAGCCATGGACATCAACAGGTTTTCATGATGTTCTGCCGAGATGGCGATCTGTCCCATCAGCTGCCGTTTGGCTTTCAGAAGCTGAAGGTTGCCCAGGCGATTGTTCATGAGTTTCCGCAATTCCCTGAAAACAATTTCTTTACAATTGTTGAGTTTATTTTTATCACTGCTGAAATAAATATATAAAACACCGGTATCGGTATATGTTTGGTAATGCGATTCAGTATTGTAGGAATATCCGTTTCTTTCCCTGAGAGCCATGTTCAGGCGGGAATTCATTCCCGGTCCCCCGATAATATTATTCAACAGGTGCAGGCCCATCCGGCGTTCATCCGTAATGGCATAACCGGTATTACCGATTATGTTGTGAGCCTGGTAAGTATTTTTTTCTTTCCTGACCTGGCCTGAAGAGATGTCATTCACATGATCTCTGAATTTTGTCCTTTGTTTTGCCGGTATATCCTGAAAATATCTGATGATGATATTTTTCATTCGTTTGAACGGGAAGTTCCCTACTGCGCAAATAACAATTTCCTCTGTCGCGTAATGCTGTTCAGTAAACCGCAGGATATCTTCCCTGCTTGTTGATTCAAGTGATTCGGGTGTGCCCAGGATATTTCTGCCGAGCGGGTGATCCCTGAAAAGCAGTTCCTCAAATTCGTCAAATATCAGTTCCCCGGGATTATCCAGGCATGAATTGATCTCATCGATGATCACATTTTTTTCCCGGGTTATCTCTTTCGGGTTAAAAACAGAATTAAACATGATATCCCTGATCAGTTCAACGGCTCTTGTAAAATGCTCTTTCAGGAATGAGGCATAGACACATGTTTCTTCTTTTGTGGTGTAAGCATTCAGTTCTCCCCCGACATCTTCGAGACGGCTGATGATATGATAAGCCTTTCTTCTTTTTGTTCCTTTGAAAAGCAGATGCTCGATGAGATGGGCAATACCGTATTCATTTTTCCCCTCATCCCTCGAACCTGTATGAACAAGCAGTGCAAGATGTGCCACCAGGCTGTTTGTTCTGAGATGGATCAGGCGGATCCCGTTATCGAGTGTATAAGTTTCGTAGTCCATCAGGAAATTTATTCGTGTAAAAGTAAATAAAATATAGTTCCCGGTTATCTGTTTTCAGTTCTCGGTTGGTGTGGATATTGGGTATAGGGTGTGTATAGAAGGTTGTCCGCCTTCACTTTGTTACGGCGGATAAAACAGGTTGTCCGCCTTCGCTGTGCTTCGGCGGATAAAACAGGTTGTCCGCCTTCGCTTTGTTACGGCGGATAAAACAGTTTGTAAGTTTCAGGTTACATTCAAATGATTCGGATAGAAACAAGTCATCCCGACGAGCAGAGCAAGGAGGGAACTCGTCATTATTATGAATTATCCGGGATTTGGATTATTTCAGTTCATTCAATCCGATGGAAAAAAACTGATAACAGCCTATGGCGGGCGACTTTAACAGATCCGGGGAGGTCCCTCAGTCGCTTGCCTGTCTGAGAACAGGCTTCGCTCCTTCGGGATGACAATGTTTTATAAACGGTTTTCATTAATCGATTCTTTTTTGCGTCTTATACTTTAAAATCCTTTTGTTTAATTTTTCGGATTTCGGCAGTTTCGGTTTTCGGTTTTTTTCCGCGGCACTTTCCTTTAAATTTTTTAAATTTATAATTTCACAGGTACAGATTTTTATCTATTTTTGCCCTGCTTTTTTTCAAAGTTGGTGCCATAGCTCAGTAGGTAGAGCACAGGACTGAAAATCCTGGTGTCCTTGGTTCGATTCCGAGTGGCACCACGTCTTACAAATTCAAATCCCGCAGGATCAATGATCTGCGGGATTTTGTTTGTATTGGTTGACGATTGCGTTGATGTTTTTTTGAAAAG
>CAZGOR010000314.1:0-5133 GCA_964527875.1 uncultured Bacteroides sp.
GAATATAAGCAAAATACATCACTTTTCCTAATTTTTATTTTACTTTTTTAAGTATTAATCCAAGTTTTGTTACTATATGAATTAATTCAGAACAATTCTTCACGCCGAATTTTTCATAGTATTCATATTTAGTCAGTTAATTTCTTAAATGTATCTCCATTATACTCAGGAAAATAAGTATTCAAAATTTAACATTCAATAACATACATCATCTAATAGCACAACCCGTTATTTTAATAATTATCCGTAATAAAATGTTCAATGTTGATATAACAGGGATGATTCTAACATCAAAATGGTTGCGTACACAACCTTTATGTATCATTATAACTGTCTGCCGGATTTACAGAGAAAAACAAAAATTTATGTATTTTTGCAAAATAAATGCAATAATACATAATATTGAATCAAAAATACTTTCACAGAAATATTGAAGGTCTTCTTCAAAAAGCGCTTGCCGGTTTTCCGGCATCCGAAGGATTGTTTTAGTGCAATATTAAAAGGATTTTATCCTGAACCATTGATACATGGAAAAGATATTTCTTTGTTTTATGGTTCATACCTTCAGACATATCTTGAACGGGATGTCCGGCAAATATCTGATGTAAGCAATCTTAATATTTTTCAGACATTTATCACTCTTCTGGTATCACGTTCAGGTTCCCTTATAAATAAGAATGAATTGGCACGGGAATGTGGAATTGCATTTAACACGGCAAAAAAATGGCTGACAATATTGCAGGCGTCAGGGATCATTTTCTTTCTTAAACCATACTTCAGGAATATACCGAAACGGCTGATAAAAAGTCCTAAACTGTACTTTAACGATACCGGTCTGATAGCATATATTTTAAAATATCAGAGTCCGGATAAATTATACACAGGACATTTATCTGGCAACATTTTTGAGACTTTCCTGTTCAATGAATTTCTGAAATACAAATACAACTATAATGCTGCTTTTGAAATGTATTTTTTCAGAGATTCAAACGGGAATGAAACAGATGTTATCTTAGAATCTGAGGGAAGATATTTTTTGTTTGAAATAAAAGCCTCCCGGACAGTCCGGCTTGAACATGCGAGGAATCACGTTAAATTACAGACTTTTTTCCCCAACTGTAAAGGATATTTATTGGGATTTTATGAAGATGATTTTCAAATTAACGAAAATATTTTTGCCAGCAACTGGACTAATTTGTTTAATATTTTGGATGAGAATTTTAAAACTCATTCAATATGAAACCATATTTTACTCCGGCCGGCAGGAAACTTTATACTGATTTAGAATCTTCCCCAATATTGTCATCGCCTGGGAGATGGAGGATATGTTATTGATGGTAAGGATCAGGTTGTCGCCGGATTCTTTGAGTTTGTATTGTCCGGACTGTTTTTTAATAAAGGCGAGTATATTACTGAACAGAGGTGAACGGTAATATGGTGATTCCTGGTCGGGGATAAAATAACAGATCATTTTGTTCTTTTTAAGGATGATCTTAGTGAAACCGAGTTTCATGGCCAGCCACCTGAGACGGACAACCTGGAGCAGTTCGTGGCTGGGTTCGGGAAGCGGTCCGAACCGGTCTGTCAGTTCATCCTGTAGATCCTTCAGTTTTTTCTCTGTGTCGATACCGTCAAGAATCCGGTATAATCTCAGACGTTCGGAGATATTGCTGACATAATCATCGGGGAACAATAATTCAAGATCGGTATCAATCTGACAATCTGTTGTATAGTGTGATCCCTTTTGTTGAACTTCGGATTTGTCTTTACCGGCAAACAGGTCGCTGAATTCTTCTTCTTTCAGCTCAAGCAGTGCTTCATCCAGGATACGGTGGTATGTTTCAAAGCCTATTTCGGCAATAAATCCGCTTTGTTCGGCACCAAGCAGGTTACCTGCCCCGCGAATATCAAGATCCTGCATGGCAATATAAAAACCGCTGCCAAGTTCTGAGAATTCTGTGATGGCTATGAGTCTTTTCCTGGCTTCAGGTGTAAGCAGGCTCAGGGGTGGTGAGAGGAGGTAGCAGAAAGCTTTTTTGTTTGATCTTCCTACCCTGCCGCGTAACTGGTGCAGGTCACTCAGCCCGAAATGATGGGCATCATTGATAATCATTGTATTGACATTTGGAATATCCAGGCCCGATTCAATAATTGTTGTGGCGATCAAAACGTCATATATCCCGGAAATAAAATCCAGCATGATCTTTTCGAGACGGGTTCCTTCCATTTGTCCGTGTACTACGGCGGTACTTATACCAGGGCATATGCGTCTGACCAGTGTTTCGATTTCCCCGATGTTCTGAATACGGTTATGAATAAAGAATACCTGGCCATTCCGGCTGACTTCGTAATGGATGGCTTCCCGGATGATTTCTTCATTAAATGTATGTAACTCGGTTGTGATGGGGTGACGGTTAGGTGGGGGTGTGTTGATGATTGACAGGTCGCGGGCACCCATCAATGAAAGCTGCAGGGTGCGCGGAATCGGTGTTGCAGTAAGGGTAAGCGTGTCAACATTTATTTTCAGCTGTTTAAGTTTTTCCTTCACCCTCACACCAAATTTTTGTTCCTCATCGATAATAAATAATCCAAGATCTTTGAATCGTACATCCTTACTTACCAGTCTGTGTGTCCCGATGATAATATCTGTTTTTCCCTGTTCAAGGTTGCTGATCGCTTTTTTTTGATATGCGGGCTTTCTGAGGCGGCTGATATAATCGATCGTACAGGGAAAATCGCGCAATCGTTCTGTAAAGGTGTTATAATGCTGAAGTGCCAGGATAGTGGTAGGCACAAGTAATGCCACCTGCTTGCTGTCGGCAACAGCCTTAAAAGCAGCGCGGACAGCCACTTCAGTTTTGCCAAATCCCACATCACCGCAAATAAGCCTGTCCATGGGAAAGGGAGCTTCCATACCGCCCTTCACATCAAGCGTGGCTTTAAGTTGGTCTTCCGTGTCTTCATATATGAAAGAGGATTCGAGTTCCTGCTGGAGATAACTGTCGGGAGAAAACCGAAAACCTTCCTTTGCTTTTCTTATCGCATAGAGCTTGATCAATTCCCTTGCAATATCCTTGACTTTTTTCTTGGCGGAAGATTTTAATTTCTGCCATGCACCTGTGCCGAGTTTGTAAATTTTCGGAGGCTGTCCGTCTTTCCCCTTATATTTTGATATCCTGTGAAGGGAATGAATACTGACATACAGAATATCGTTGTCCCTGTACACAAGTTTGACAGCCTCTTGTTCACGGCCGCTGATATCGATCTTTTCCAGTCCGCCGAATTGTCCGATGCCATGATCAGTGTGTACTACATAATCGCCGGGATGAAGTCCTGTTAACTCATGGATGGTCATACTCTCACTCCGGGTGAATTGATCATCGAGCCTGAATCGATGATAACGGTCAAAAATCTGGTGATCGGTATAAACGGCAATGTTCAGGGAATGTTCGATGAATCCTTCATGCAAACTGGTGAGGATAGGATGAAACCGGACCTGTCCATCGATGGTATCAAAAACGGATCTTAACCTGTCGATCTGTTTTTCATTATCTGACATGATTATATTGGTCAGGCCTGAATCAATATTCTGTTTGAGATTCCGGGCAAGAAGTTCGAAATTCTTGTTAAATGAAGGCTGGGGTGATGTTGAAAACATAAATTCTTGATCGGGTTGTAAACTATAAACCGGTCCATATTCGATTAACCATTCCTGTGAAAGGTCTGAGAACACTTCATGGGATGTGGCGAGAATCATATTTTTCGCGGGGATTTGAACCGATTCATCTTCACCGGTTGATTCAAAAGAAGTTTTTTCTGTTATCCCGTCGATCTTGTTTTTGACATATTCTGTATTGACAATCCATGTGATCATTGGTTTGCCGGGGAAAGCGGTAAAGGGAATTCTGGAGCCGGTATCACTGATGGTTTCCGACATATGAGTATGTGTGTCAGGTAGTATCAGGGCAGTATCCACTTTTTCTGTGGAACGCTGGTTTTCGATTTCAAACAACCTGATCGAATCCAGTTGATTCCCCCAAAAGTCGAGTCTGAAGGGTTGTCTGGCTGAATAGGAAAAAATGTCGATGATACTGCCCCTGACAGCATATTGTCCGGGTTCATCAACAAAATCAACCTGGTTGAAACCAAGTTCACCAAGAGCATCAATAAGTCCGGAAACAGTCATATGGCTTCCTTTTTTGATCCTGATGGATTTCTGATCCAGCATTTCCTTTTGGATGACTTTTTCTGCAAGGGCTTCAGGGGAAGTGACAATTACCAGTCTTTCAGGGTTTTGTACAATGCGTTCAAGGACGGAAGTTCGCATAACGATATTTGAACTGCTTATTTGCCGGTATTGGATTGATCTTTTATATGAAGATGGGAAGAAGCATATTTCAACTGGTGCAGACAGGTTAATGAGGTCATTATAGAAATAGGCAGCTTCTTCTGTTCCGGGAAGTATAAACAGGTGGATGCCGGGAAACTCACCCAGCGCTGTGGCAGCAAGGAGTGATTTGGAAGAGCCTGCCAGTCCTTTCAGGTGGATCGTTCCTTTTTCCTTATACCGGAGACTGTCCAGAAACTTCCGGTAAGTATCATTTTCAGGATAATATGCCAGAAGATCTGATGATTTCACAGGATGATGATAATAATCTGCGAAGATAAGGTTATTCCGGGGATTTTGAGAATGTCTCCGGATCAGATTGCAGATGTCGGGAGTATGTCACAATTCTATTACATTTTTTAATTAACAAATTAATTATTTCTCGCAGATTAACGCGGATAACATCGCATATTCACGCAGAAATTAATTCACCGGTTCTGAGATATCTGCGGGAATCTGCGATTCCCTGCCTGACAGGCAGGAATCTGCAAATATCTGCGAGAAGCCTTTAAAAACTTTCCCAATCGACATTACTCTATTTTAACAGTTATGACATACTCCCTTACCCTGTTGTAATAAGATACGTAAATTGTTATTACATTTGGGGATTTTGTGTATGTACAAAGTAACGTTATATCATTATGCTTGTTTTTAAATTTGGAGGAGCATCTGTTAACAGTGCGGATGCTGTAAAAAATATAGGGAATATTCTGGAGAGGTATCCTGAGGAAAAGATTGTCATTGTG
>CAZGOR010000315.1:0-5103 GCA_964527875.1 uncultured Bacteroides sp.
GAAGGTGGACAAAGGGAGGGATGGGGGGAGTGAGGGATGGAGAGACATAGGGATGGAAGGAGTGATAGAGAGTGAGAGGTACAAAGGGACAGAGAGAAAGCAAAGAATATGGAGTCCCGATAAATAGTAATTAGTTCGGCTTTAACATTTTACATCGCCTTCGCTTATAAAATGTTTGCCTCACTTAATAAGGAGTAAGGTATAAAGTGTAAGGAGAAAGACGTTGAAGTGGTAAAATTAAAGTCCGCGATTTCAATTGTGAGGTTAGGACTTGCAATTGACTTCCATGCTTTTTGATTTAATCCCCATCGAGAAAAGATGCGAAAGAAATTGTTCGAAAATAGTGTAAGTATTGATCTAAGGGTGTTATTAACCATAAAGAACCCCAGAGATTTTACAGAGGGCCACAGAGGACAAGCTGGACTTTATTTACAATTTGAAGGCAGGGAAGAAAAAGGCAATGAAAGGGCTGAACTATGAATAACCCGGTACGAAGTGCCGGGTAAGGATGTAAAGGCGGATTACAACCCCGGAGGGGGTTGAATATATATTTATATACTCATCCGATGACTTTAAGTCATCGGATGAGTAATATACTATCATTCTATAACCATTCTCCCCCTATACAACCTCGTCCCCCTCAACTCAACAAAATAACACCCTGCGGGTAAACCTTCCCTGCTGAATTCGATGCGGCTGGTGAAGATGTTGTCTTCGAAGTAAACTACTTTACCGGTTAGGTCAGTAATGTATAACCGGTACTCATCCCCGGCCGGATTGCCGAATTCAATAATTGTACTGTTGCTGAAAGGATTGGGATAGATTGTCATTCTTTCAGCATAAAAATCTTCAAATCCTTCCGTTACCTGGAGCCGGTTGTCTTCCAGGTTTGACATCGAATGGCTGTAAGGTCCTGAATCAGCCTTTTTACCAGCACTCGGATAACATGGCTCGGCCAGGACACCTGCAACCCTGTAGTAATATCGGTATTTCAATGCATTGGGATCAGTATCCTTATATACATCCACACTTGCCGAAACACTCGTCAATTCCTGAAGCGCAGTGGAATCACTGCCACGGTAAATTTTATATGTGACAAATGAGATCGACTGATCTTCGATCTTATATTCCTTCCATTGCAGGTTCACTCCACCTTCAGAACTTACATACAGAAGGAAGATGGGTTTATGGTACGGGTTGTTTTCCAGGAGTGATTCATTACCGCAGGTATCTATCACAGTGATCTTGTAAAGATATGGCCTCGTCTCCGGATCTGCTACTGTATCTTTGAATATGCTCAGATCATTTACTCCAACTGTACCTATAGGCTCATACTCTCCGATAATATCTGTTTCCCTGTATATGTTATATGCCACAATCCCAACATAAGGTGTTTTTTTCCAAACGATAAGGTTCTGACCCGTTAACATGTCCACAGTGACAAGGCAGATTTTTTCTTTCTGATAGGGGATATTATATTTTACTGAGACAGTATCAGAATTCCGGCATCCATTTTCATCAGTCACTGTGACAATATAATCATCTTCTGTTGTGACTTTTATGGTTTGTGTTGTTGCATCATCTACTGACCATTCATATGCACTGAAGCCTGATCCAGGATCGAGGGTTACTTCTGTAGATTCGCATTTGATGATATCTTCCCCTAGATTGACAGCTGGTATTTCATGAATCGTGATGGGATTTGATCCTATTTCTGACAAACTATCAAGCAAATTACTGGCATATGCATAATAGATTCCAGGCGTTAGACCTTCTGTTAATATTGAAATGTCAGTGTGTGCCATTGTAACATCTGTTGCCGCAGCTTTCATAATCCCAATGGCATCTTCAATTTCATTCACATTAGATTGGGGTTCGTCTTCAAGGACAATATACACTTTTCCATTATCCGTATTGCTTTGTACAATTGCAGTATTACCCGGACCATTACAAACTGACTGTGCATTAACGGTTACTGCTGGTTTTTCAAAATCCAGATTTGAAGTTGGTAATGAAACAAATGAACTTTGTGTAGCATGTTTTCTCACAATGATATGCTTTATACCTGTAGCATCAACTACTTCTCCGGTGAGTATTAAGCTCCATGATGTTCCTCCGTCAGTCGAATATTCAAGCCCATCAGATTGCAATATATCTGACCCCGTTCCATCAGATGATTTCTTAAATCTCGCATTTGGTGAATTCTTATCAGAAAGAGAAACTATTGGTAGTGTTGGCCTTTCAGGTACTATTAAGTGAAGAATATTCCCATTAAAGGATGACGCTGTAGCTTTGGTTCTGAAATATATATCGGTTCCGGGAGTTAAATCAATTTTTGTGTTAGTTCCATCCTGTGGATTACTCATATCATCATTAAAAGAATACTCATCGGTTGAAGCAACACTTTCGACTGTGATTTCACTAATATAATCAACTGAATAGGAGGGTGATGCTGGTCTGGGAGGAACAACTAAATGCTGGACATCGGAGACAAAACTATTCTCAGTTGCTTTGACTCTGAAATATACATCTGTTCCGGGACTTAAACTCAGAACCATTCCATCTCCATCAATGTTTGGAGAAGTAAAATTATTATCTGTATTATATTCATCTGTTGTATTTATATTTTTAGCAGTAGTTTCAGCAAAATAATCGATTGTGTATGTAGGCACGGGTGAACGGTCTGGAACATCTAACGTCAGTATCTACGATGGCAGGGCAGATGCTGTTGCTTTATAACGGAAATACATATCTGTTCCCGGAGTTACTGAAATGACAGTCCCGGCACCATCTGTGTTTGCAGTGGAGAAGTTATTATCCGTATTATATTCAATACTTGAAGGAATTAATTCTGTTGTTGTTTCATCAGAATAATTGATTGTAAAGGCAGGTGCCTCAGCTGGGGAATCAATTACAGCAACAAGCCTGTAATTACCCGTTAATGTTTTTTCTCTGACATATACATTCCCTTCTGAAAAAGAAACATTAGTATTTCCCGTTGTACAATCATACCAGTCTCCGTCAATCCCATCTGAAGAATTCAAACTGTACTGCATATCAACATTGGTTCCACTTAAAATATTATTGGCTACATTAACATCCACTCCGGTAAGATCCAGCAGGGTTGCCTGGTTTGAGGGATTGCCTGTGGCTGGCTCGTCGAAGTACATTTCGGCACCTGGCAAGCCATTATATTCATAAATCACTACCCGGTATTGTGTTTTATCATCCAGGCCTGTGACAGTAGCAATTGAACCCGTATCATTATATACACAATACCAGTTCCCTGGGGATAATTCATCTCCATTCCCAAAAACGGAATTAGCCGAATATGTGGTATTATCCACCGCAATAGGCATTCCTGATGTTCCGGCTTTTATAACAACAATCCTCTTTGCCAGGTTTCCTTTTGTCCAGTTAACCATAAAAGAAGAGCTTGTTATACTACTGAAAGTAAGACTGGTAGCCTGTATGCGTTTCTGGAAAAGGTAAGCATCTCCTCCGCTTGACCCTATCCAGCGTGATCCGGCAATAGCAAATTCATTTGTTATTGAAACGGTCTCTCCGAAATTATCAACATCTGACCGGTTATGGGCATCTATTTTATTTACTTCTCCCCAGTTATTATCTCCTCCCTCATTTCTATTGAATATGTAAGCTGAACCAGCTTCCGCAAGGGGATTACTTCCATTGGCATCCTCATCGTCCTCTTTGGCACCAACAATAATGTTATCTCCCGAAATACATACAGCTTCTCCAAAAAAATCATATACAGACCGGTCACTCGCAACTATCTTCTTAACTTCTCCCCAATCGTCCGGGCTTCCTTGATCTTTACAGAAAATGTATACAGAACCGGCTCCCGATACTGAAGATGACCCTGGAGCATCTTCATCTAAGTGAGCTCCAACGACTGCATAGTCTCCTGAAAGGGAAACAGAACAACCGAAAAAATCACCATTATCCCGGTCACCTGCAACAATTTTTTTTACTTGGCCCCAATTATCGGGTCCATCCTGATTTTTACTAAATAAATATGCAGAACCTGCATAATTCATTGTATTCAAACCATCTTCATCTTCATCTTCATACCAGGCTCCTACGATTATTTTATCTCCTGATATACTGACACATTCGCCAAACTGATCATCTTGTCCACGATCCTCTGCAACGATTTTTGCCACCTGTCCCCAATTGTCAAGGCCGTCTTTATCTTTGTAAAAAACATATGCAGAACCAGAATTGTCCAGAGTATTGTCTCCATTCCGATCTTCATCTTCCTGAAGTGATCCCACAACAACATAATCACCTGAGATCGATACTGAATATCCAAACCAATCTTCAGTTTGACGGTCACTGGCCACAATCTTTTTCACCAGTCCCCATTGATCTGTTCCACTCTGATCTTTGTAAAAAATATATGCAGATCCGGCATCTGCCACTGAATCACTATTTACAGCGTTATCGTCTTCCCTGTAAGCTCCGACAATTATGTAATTACCAGAAATGGCAACAGACCAACCAAAATAATCATTTTTCTCCCGTTCGTTTGCTGTAAGTTTTTTAACAATTCCCCAATTATTAATGCCACCTTGATCTTTATATAACACATATGCTGCTCCGGCCGTCTCAATTTCGTTTTGGTTGTTTACATCATAATCCTCTCCATAAGCACCTACAACAGCAATATTTCCTGACATTGCAACAGAGCAACCAAAATAATCATAATTACTTGTCACATCAGAAGGCCATTCTTTAATAATATCAACCCAATCTTGAGCATTAATAGAGATCGAAATCATCAAAAACAAAAGAACGAATTGGCAAGAATACCAAAACATTAACCTTTTCATATTTATACGGTTTTTGTATGTAAATTCAAGAAAATATGAGAATAAGATGAAAAATCGAATATAAGTTATTATTAATATAAATCAAAGTCAAATCTTTGGGACAAACTTCCATCTGTTGGGATTAACTGCAGGAATCCGGGGATGAATGTGCAAAAGTATGAAAGTGTGAAGGTTTGAAAGTGTGAAAGAAGAGTAAATTGGTAAATTGTTCAGTGAGACTGTTCATTCAGTTCGCTTTGCTCCTGAATGA
>CAZGOR010000316.1:0-5077 GCA_964527875.1 uncultured Bacteroides sp.
GTTACAGGTTACAAGTTACAGGTTACAAGTTACAGGTTACAAGTTACAGGTTACAGGTTACAGGTTACAGGTTACAGGTTACAGGTTACAGGTTGCAGGGTGCAGGGTGCAGGTTACAGGGTAAAGGTTACAGGGTAAAGGTTACAGGGTGCAGGGTAAAAGTTGCAGGGTGCAGGGTATAGGATATAAGTTCCAGGGTGCAGAGAGAAGGATAGTCAACCCCTGATTGCCAAATCAGGGGAAACAAGCGTTAGTAAATCCATGTAGCCAAGAAGGTACAGAGTGCAGATTTCAGAATCAAGACCCCCAAAAGGGATCAAACTATGAATAAAATAATCTTTAACATCATTTATCACACATATACTTCAAATGAACCACCACTTAAATACAATTCATCATGAGTAAAACTATCTATTCAGCAATTCTAATCCTGAGTATTCTGTCTTTTTCCTGTAAAGAAATTACTGTTACCCAGCAGCCGGATTTTTTCGGGATGTTAACTGACGAAGAGATCCAAAATGGCAGGCTGACCCCGGAGATTCTATGGAAATTCGGCCGGGTGGCTGATGCACAGCTATCCCCCGACGGTTCAACCGTGATCTTCAATGTTACACGATATGATGCCGTTACAAATAAAAGTATCACAGATATTTATAAGGTACCTTCAGAGGGAGGAGAAGCTGTCAAAATCACAGACAGCAATGGTAAATATATCAATCCGAGATGGCATCCAACCAGTGAAAAGATTGGTTATTTGTCAATGAAATCCGGTACTTACCAGATATGGGAAATGAACCATGTTGGTACCGATGTGACACAGGTCTCAGACTTCTCCGAAGGGATCAATAGTTTTGAATATTCTCCTGATGGTAACCATATCCTTTTTACTGCTGATGTAAAGATTGATAAGTCTGCATCAGAAATATATCCCGATCTGCCTCTTGCCAATGTCAAGATCATTGATGACCTGATGTATCGCCATTGGAACGACTGGCATGATTACAAATACAGTCATATTTTCATCGCATCATACAATGATGGCAGACTGGATGAAATCACTGATATCATGAAGGGGGAACCCTGGGACTCACCAATATCTCCATATTTTGATGCCTCCGAAATATCATGGAGCCCTGATGGAAAAGCGGTTGCCTATACCTGTAAAAAAAAGAAGGGGAAAGCATATACAATCAGCACCAATTCAGATATCTATCTGTATACCCTGGAAACAGGTGTAACTGAAAATCTTTCCAAGGGCATGCAAGGTTATGATAAATATCCTGTTTTCTCAAACAATGGGGAAATGATCGCCTGGCAAAGTATGGAAACACCTGGTTATGAGGCAGACAAAGAAAGACTTTTTATTATGAACCTCGAGACAGGTGAAAAAAACTACCTTACAGAAAATTTTGATCAGAATGCAAAAAATTTCATTTGGACAGGCGATAATCGGGAAATATACTTTATCAGTGGCATTCATGCCACCTACCAGATCTACAGGACAACCATTGAAGATGGGGAAATCAGTCAGGTAACCAGTGGAGTGCACGATTACACGTCCCTGGCCATGGAAGCCGGAACCATGATCGGCACAAAAATGTCGGCGTCAATGGCCACGGAAATCTTCAAAATTGACCCTGTAACCGGCGAAGAGACACAGCTCACTTTTACCAGCAAAAACATTTATGATTATATTGAAATGGGTCGTGTGGAAGAAAGATGGATCTCCACCACCGATCATAAAGAAATGCTGGTCTGGGTTATTTATCCCCCGGAGTTTGACCCGGCAAAACAATACCCTGCTTTATTGTATTGCCAGGGAGGACCCCAGAGTGCTGTCAGCCAGTTTTTTTCTTTCCGCTGGAACTTCCAGATCATGGCCGCGAATGATTACATTATCGTGGCTCCCAACCGCCGCGGACTACCCACTTTTGGCCAGGAATGGAATGACCAGATTGCAGGAGATTATGGCGGCCAGAATATGAAAGATTATCTCAGCGCCATCGATGCCCTTAAAAAAGAACCATTTATCGATGAGAACAGGCTCGGAGCAGTCGGTGCCAGCTATGGAGGTTATTCAGTTTTCTGGCTTGCAGGCCATCATGATAATAGATTCAAGGCATTTATTGCTCATTGCGGGATCTATAATTTTGAAAGTGCATATGGTTCAACAGATGAATATTTCTTTGCAAATCATGATTACGAAGGCGCATACTGGGAAAAACCAAAACCGGAAAGTTACGATTTTTCACCTCACCTGGCTATTCAGAACTGGGACACTCCAATTCTGATCATTACCGGACAATATGATTTCAGGATACCCTATACACAAAGCCTTGAAGCCTTTAATTCAGCCCAACTGCGCGGTATACCAAGCAGATTGCTCTACTTTCCGGAAGAAAGCCACTTCGTGCTCCAACCTCAAAATGCGATCCTCTGGCAAAAGGAATTTTTCGGGTGGCTCGATCAATGGTTGAAATGAATTGGTATATTAGTAAATTAGTGAATTAGTATATTCGTGTGTGTGGGTTTTGGGTGTTTGGTTCTGCTTATTTGCAAACGGACTTTTCAGCTTTTTTTAGTACAACCATTGAAACCGTTGTGACCAAGGACAATTGCGACTATTGCAACAATTGAAAAACTAACCATTGCAATACCAGAAAACGTTCATTTATAGAAATTCCTTATTTTAGTATAGTTAAACAGTCCAACAAATGAATAGTTTCTTCCAGTTCCTGTTACATTTCATATTTATTGCCACATTTCTTTTTGTATTTATCATTGCCATTATTATCCTTAAACCACTGAGGCTACACAGAAAAAGGAAAATTTCAACCCTTGCACTGAAACTGAGTTACCTGGCGTATCTGGCATTTTTCCTGGGATTCGTTTATCTCGTTTTATTCTTCGCAAACAACAATGTAAGAACCGAGGATGTTTTAGAGGACAGAACTTCTGTAATCTATTATGCCATTGTTCTGATTTCTTTTTTCTTTCCAAATATATGTATCATGATCAGAAGGAAATTCAAAGAAGGCAGAAGTATCTACAATTATACTGTTACATTAATGAACTTCTGTGTGATGCTTGCGCTGGTATATATGATATACCAAGTCGAATGGTCATTCTGAAGATGGTCTGTTTCTGAGCCAATTCATGATTTTCTCAAGTTTTATATCATCATCTATCAAACCATTCACCCAATTTATTTTTATACCTGTCCTTTCCATTCTCCCGAACCATGTTAACTGACGTTTCGAAAACCTGTGAATGGCAGTATTTATACTTGTAACCATCTCATTATAATCAAGTTCTCCTTTCAGGAAAAGGGTAATATATTTATATTCCAGGCCATAATATATCATTTTTTCAGGTGATATACCATTATCAATCAACTGTTTAACTTCCTGAACCATACCCTTTGCCAGCCTGTCTTCAAGTCTCTCTGTTATTCGTTTCCGTCTGGTATCCCGGTTATAATGTATCCCGACAACAAGGGCGTTTATTTTCGGATAATCAACATTTATTTCAGGATGAGCATGATAATATGACTCAATTTCAATCGCTCTGATCAGTCTTTTCCTCTCAACTGTATCAGTAATATTGTGCAAGGTTTTATATCTTCTCAGCATCTCCTCCAGTTCATTCATACTCTTTTTTTCAAGCGTTTCTCTTAATTCCTGATTTTTCGGAACATTGATCAACCTGTAACCCCTGAGGACTGCTTCAAGATATAAACCACTACCGCCACAAAGGACAGGTAGTTTGCCCCGGGCGATAATATCTCTGAATATATGCACAAAATCACGCTGGTATTCATAGACATTATACTCATATCCCGGGTCAACAATATCAATAAGATGACATGGAATCATCCTGTCTTCTACAATATAATCGTTATAATCCTTTCCAGTGCCAAGATTCATCCCCCTGTAAACCTGCCTTGAATCTGCACTGATCACCTCACCATTAACCTTTGCAGCCAATAATGCAGCAAGCCGTGTTTTTCCGGATGCTGTAGGGCCAAGAATGGTGACCAGGTTATAAGGTGTATTATTCATTAATCTTAGAATCCAGTTTTAAATGAATCTGATGTTGATTAACCACAGAGTACCCAGAAAGGGCACAGAGACTACAGAGTATTTACTGGCAAAATGACCCTCTGTACTCATTATCATCTACTTGTCCCCTGTAATAAATAGTCAATAAAATTACATAAACACATTATAAACTGAAATAAAGGAATGTTTTTTATAGAGTTTACATTTTCAAAACTCATGAAGCAAAATGTATAGTCGAACCTGTACTGCAGGCCAGCTGCAATCCCCACGAGTACCCGAGTGAATGACAAAATGGAAAAGTACATCTATAAAACCCATCATCCCGGTATTCCAGTATTCCAATATTCCAGTATTCCAATTTTGAATAAATAAAAGATTATTTCAAATCCATATTAAATTCATAATAACCATTATAAAATATTATGCTGATAAATAAATTCTTAATTTCGCAACCTGAAAATTGTTTTCATGCCAGACAACAAGATTAACATAAAGAACAAAAAAGCTTATTTCGATTTTGAGATTCATGAGAAGCTGGTTGCCGGGATGGAGTTAACCGGGACCGAAATAAAATCGATTCGAAAAGGTAAAGCCAGTCTCGCGGAATCATATTGTTATTTTAAAGATAATGAACTGTGGATCAAAGGTATGCGTATTTCCGAATATGAGCAGGCCAGTTTCCATAATCATGATCCGTATCGTGAACGCAGACTGTTGCTTAACAGAAGCGAACTGAACAGGCTTGAAAAACGAGTGAGGGAAAAGGGATTCACGATCATCACCCTGCGCCTTATTATCAATGATAAAAACCTGGCTAAACTGGAGATAGCACTCGCAAGGGGTAAGAGGGAATATGATAAACGCGAGACAATCAAACAAAAAGATCTTCAGAGGGAAATGGACCGGCTGGGCAAGATCAGGTAATTTTTACTGGGCAAAGAAGAAATTGATTACCTGATATACCTCATCTGTAACCAGCTCGGAGCGGTAATCGAAGAAATCATCAATGACCATTA
>CAZGOR010000317.1:0-5071 GCA_964527875.1 uncultured Bacteroides sp.
CAATGCCCCCACAGGCGGTTTAGCTTCGGAATATTTCGATGTGCAATCCGATACTATTTTTGAGATCGATCTGACTCCCAACAGAATTGACAGTTCATCACATTTCGGTGTTGCCAGGGATTTGGCTGCCTTCTTTGGCCTGTCCCGGGATATTCACCTGAAAAGACCTGATGATCAGAGATTCTCCCAGGATAATGATGATCTTTTAATTGATATCATAATCGAAAACAAGGAGGCATGTAAAAGGTATTCAGGGATTACAATTTCGGATGTAAATGTCCGGGAATCCCCGCAATGGCTGAAAAATAAATTACATGCTATCGGTCTGATTCCGATCAATAATGTAGTTGATATAACCAATTTCGTCCTTCATGAAACCGGTCAGCCGCTGCATGCTTTTGATGCAGACAAAATCACGGGCAAAAAGGTTATTGTTCGAACCCTGAAAAAAGGCACTCCTTTTATCTCCCTGACTGAGGAATTGTATACACTGTCAGATGAAGACCTGATGATCTGCAATACTGCTTCAGGTATGTGTATTGCCGGTGTCATTGGTGGGAAAAATTCCGGTGTTACCAGTTCAACAAAAAACGTTTTCCTGGAAAGTGCCTGGTTCAATCCGGTGTATATCAGAAGGACTGCAAAACGCCATGGTCTCAATACAGATGCTTCGTTTCGTTTTGAACGCGGTGCTGATCCGGAAAATACGGTACCAGCCCTAAAACGTGCAGCTTCCCTCATCAGGCATATTGCCGGGGGAAAAATCTCATCTCCGGTTATTGATATATATCCTGATCCTTTTAAACCGGCCCTGGTAAACATTCTTTATCAAAACATTGACAGGCTGGTCGGAAAAAAGATCGACAGGGAAATGATTAAAAGAGCAGTTAATGTTCTGGAAATGAAAATATTAAAAGAAGATGATCAGGGAATGAAGCTGTCTGTCCCCCTCTACCGTGTTGATGTCACAAGAGAAGCTGATGTGATTGAAGAGATCCTGCGTTTGTATGGATATAATAATGTGGAAATTGATGAGAATGTATACTCCGTCCTTTCATATATTGATAAGCCAGATAAGGAAAAAGTGACGAATATCGTATCAGACTATCTTGTTGCCCAGGGTTTTAATGAAATCATGAGCAATTCCCTTTCAAAGGAGGCCTATTATGCAAATGATCCCGGATCGGTTACGTTGAATAATCCCCTGAGTAATGATCTCAACCGTTTGAGAACCACTCTTTTCTACGGTGGAATGGAGGCTATCGTACATAACATTAACAGACAAAGACCTAACCTTCGTTTTTTCGAGATCGGTACATGTTACTACTATAAAGAAAAAAAGAGCAGTAAAAATATACTGGACAATTATGATGAAAAAGAGCACCTTGCACTTTTTATTACCGGTAACCGTTCAGAAATCAACTGGATCGAAAAAGATAACCCTTCATCATTTTCCCAGCTGAAAGCCTACATTGAAAATATTCTTTATAAAACCGGCATTTCCCCGGAAGATATTGAAACCACAAGGTCCGGTTCTGACTTTCTGAGTGAAGGAACGGTTCTGAAAAAAAATGATAATCTGCTTGCCGATTTCGGTACTGTTCACAATAAATGGCTCAGATATTTCGATCTCAGATCAAAGGTTTATTATGGAGATATAAATTGGACTCTCCTGCTCAGTTTAATGAGTTCAGAACCTGTCACATTCACAGAACTCCCGCGATTTCCTGAAGTCAGAAGGGACCTTTCAATGATACTCGAAAAAAACATTAAATTTGATGATATCAGGGAGCTTGCTTTCGAAACTGAGAAAAACAACCTTATTAAAGTAATTCTATTTGATGTTTATGAAGGGAAAAACATAGAAAAAGGAAAAAAATCATATGCTATCAGCTTTGTCCTGCAGGATAAAAACAAGACCCTGACTGATCAACAGATAGATAAAATAATGACCAATCTTATCAGGATTTTTGAAAAACATTTCAATGCTCAAATCAGAAAATCATGAATTCAGAACGTATCGAGATCATTCAGGGTGACATCACAGCTTTAAAGGTCGATGCTATTGTGAATGCTGCCAACACTTCCCTGCTTGGTGGCGGAGGTGTTGATGGTGCGATACACAGGGCTGCCGGTCCGGGTTTGCTGGAAGAATGCAAGACTATTGGCGGATGCTCCACGGGTGAAGCAAAAATCACCAGTGCCTATAATCTCCCGGCCAAGTTTGTTATACATACCGTAGGACCTGTGTGGAGAGGAGGAAATAATGACGAGGATCAATTATTGGCAGATTGTTATAACAATTCACTCAGAATTGCTGAAAATATGAAACTCAATACGATTGCTTTTCCAAATATAAGCACCGGCGTATATGGATTTCCAAAGGAAAGGGCAGCCTCCATCGCCATCAGAGAAGTAAAGGATTTCCTCGATAAAAATAAAGAAATTGAAAAAGTCATTTTCATTATTTTCGACAAGGAAAATCTGGAAATATACCGGAAACTTGTTGAAGAAATAATATAATAAAATACTGAACTTCAGGTATGTTCGGAATGTTTCAAAGCAGCCGGAAATATAGAAAATGATATAATTCATGGCGTAAGTGTTGCAAATAAAGAAAAATTCTTTAATTTTACTCCTGAACTAATCCTTATACTGGATTACTAAGTGATCAAACCTGACCACTAAACCTAGAACAACCTGGCTGATTGAATCAGCCAGGTTTTTTTAGTTTTTATTTATACAATCATGTATTCTTTTTTATTCACATACTTGCTTATTAAGTCATTTTGAATAATTTTTGCAGTTGAATCGTCAGGCTATCATGAAGAAACAACCCTCATACCAGGACTTACTTAAATCCAGGGACCTGCTTGAAAAAAAGGTCAAAAAGCTTGAGCTGGAGTTAAAAGCCCAGTTTCCTCCCGATTCAAAGACTGATGTCCATCATTTTTATTATCAGTTATTCAGTAAAGCCAATAATATAATCCTGATTCATAAATCAACCATGGATGATTTGCCCGGTCAAATCATCATGGCCAATCCGGCTGCAAAAAAGGTATTGGGATATACCGATGAGGAATTCAGGAAAATGAGCCTTCCTGATCTGTTTGAAAAATGGAAACCAAAACAAACTTCCCCGGAAGTACAGATCAGGGAAATGCTCAAATCAGAACGAATACTCATCACCAAAAAGAAAAAGAAGATCCTTGCAGAGGTACATACACACTCTTTTGATCATCGGGGAGATCGGTACGGATTTACAATCATCCATGATATTACAGAACATAAAAACGCCGCGGAGGCCCTTCGCCTGAGTGAAGAGAAATATAAACGCCTGGTTGAGAGTTTAAGTGATGAATATATTTTTTATTCTCATGACAAAGATGGAATGATCAATTATATCAGCCCATCCATCAGGAAAGTTCTGGGATATACCCGCGAGGAAGCACTGAGAAACTATAAGGAATTTCTGACTGATCATGAAATGAACCAAAAAGCTCTTGTTCATTCTGAATTAAGTCATAAAGGGATTATACAGCCACCTTTTCTGAATGAACTTTACCACCGTGATGGTACAACACGTATTTTCTATAATACCGAAATCCCTGTATTCGATGATGCGGGAAATGCGATCGCGGTCGAAGGGATTGCACGTGATATCACTGATGCATTGAAGTCAGAAAAACAACTGAAAATCTATGAAGAACGATTCCGGCTGCTTGTTGAAAATATCGAAGAAGTTTTCTGGATCTTTGACCTTAAAGAGGATAAATTGCTGTACATCAGTCCAAAATATGAAAAGGTTTATCACAGATCAGTTGAAAATTTATACAATAAACCCGGATCTTTCCTGAAGAGTGTTCATCCTGAAGATATCAAAACAGTCAAGAAAGCATATAATCAAATTGAAAAAGGTAAAGGATTTGACCTTGAATACCGAATACTGGATCCGGATAAAAAAATAAAGTGGATATGGTCAAGATCCTTCCTTATTCGTGATGAAAAGAAAAAACCTGTACTTGTTGTTGGTATTGCATTTGACATCACTGAGAAAAAGAATGCACAACTGGACAAAAACCTGCTCGCTGCCATTGTGGAAAATACAGAAGATCATGCTGTGATCAAGGATACCAACATGAAAATCATTGCTTCAAACAGGGCTAATACACTTGCAGCAGGGGAAAAAAAAGTTGAAGATCTGATCGGAAAAACAGACCTTGAAATATATGGCAATCATCCTCATGTGAGACAATATATGGAAGATGATCGAAAAGCGATGCGAATAAAAAAAGGAGAAATACTGGTTAATGAACAGGTCTTCATATACCCGGGTGGCAGAACGATCCAATCGCTGGTTAAGAAATTTCCGGTATTTGATGAACACAATAGACTGATTGCTGTTGCCAGTATTTCCAGGGATATTACCAACTATAAGAAAGCCCTGAAAGATCATGCTGAAAGTGAAAAAAAATATAACTTTCTCATTGAAAAGATGACCGAGGGACTGGGTATTATCAATACCAATTACCGTTTTACATTCATCAATAAAGGCCTTGAAGAAATCTTTGGCATAGAAAGAGGAAAACTTATCGGAACTTCACTGATTCATCTTTTGGATAAAGAAACAGGGAAAAAAGTCACTGAAAAATTAAAACATCCGGAACAAAATACAAAACAAACGTTCCAGGTCCGACTTAAACAGGGACGGAATAAAAACAGGATTATTCAGATAATTGCTTTGCCGCAATACCAGAATCATAAGAAAGAATCTGTTTTCCTCATGATCAAAGATATAACTGACTGGGTAGAAATTGAGAATAACCTTTTAAAGTCTGAAAAGAAACTCAAGGATGCAAATGCTGCAAAAGATAAGTTTTTTTCCATTATAGCTCATGATTTGAAAAATCCCTTTAATTCAATCCTGAATTTTTCAGATCTGCTTCTCAAACATTACAATACATATGATAAGGATGAAGTATTAACCTTTATCAAAATGATCCACGAATCATCCCGGCAGGCATATAATCTTCTTGACAATCTCCTGAACTGGTCAAGAACACAAACCAGC
>CAZGOR010000318.1:0-5056 GCA_964527875.1 uncultured Bacteroides sp.
TTTCCTGCGTGCTGCGCCTTCCTCCGGCCGCCAGAGGCTTGCCGAAGGCGCTGCGCGAAGCTTGCGCCTCCGCTAAAGCTTTGAGTTCCTTTGTGATATCCTTTGTGTACCTTTGTTGTTAAATAAGAATTATGAAAACAAATAAACTAACTTAAATATTAATTAAGAAACAATCCTGAGATACGCATTTTTATGATGAATCTAAACTATTAATCTTAAATTGATATGATTAAAAAGATAGTATTTAGTATACCATTTATCGGAGTTTGTGCACTGCTGTTATTCGCATGCTCCCAAAAAGAACTTAAAGACTCAAATCAAAAACAGTATCAGATTCCACATTTAAAAAAACAGGGCGAAACCACACAGTTGATCATAAAAGATGAACCCTATATCATACTTGGCGGTGAACTGGGCAATTCTTCATTCACAAGTCTGGAATATATGGAACCGATATGGCCCAAATTAAAAGCGATGAATATAAACACTGTTCTGACGCCAGTTTATTGGGAACTGATTGAACCTGAAGAAGACAGGTTTGAATTTGAATTATATGATCAACTGGTTGAAGAAGCCCGTAAACATGACCTCAAACTTGTCTTATTATGGTTTGCTTCATGGAAAAACAGCATGTCCAGCCACGCTCCATCCTGGGTGAAAAAAGACCAGAAAAGATTTCCAAGAATAAAAGATGATGAGGGTAACAGTCATGAGATCCTAACACCTTTCAGCGAAAATAATTTACAGGCAGATAAAAAGGCATTTCAGGCATTCATGAGACATATTAAAGAGCTAGATGAAAATGAAAATACCATCATAATGATTCAGGTCGAAAATGAAATTGGAATGTTGCCGACCGCCAGAGATCACCATCCTCTGGCAAATGAAAAATTTCTGGAAAATGTACCCGCTGAATTCATCAATTATTTAGAAAAGAACAAAGAGAATCTGGTCCCTGAATTTCAGAAAGTATGGGCAGAAAATGGTTATAAAACTTCAGGATCATGGGAAGATATATTTGGAAAAGGTTCACATACTGATGAGATTTTTATGGCCTGGTTCTACTCAAAATTTGTTGATGAGGTTATCATGGCCGGAAAATCGGTTTATCCTTTACCAATGTATGTAAATGCTGCATTAAACCGTTCGGGAAGACAACCGGGTAAAGGTTATCCAAGCGGAGGACCGTTACCTCATCTGATGGATATATGGATGGCCGGTGGACCTTCCATTGACTTTCTGTCACCGGATTTTTATTTTCCGGATCTTAAACATTGGAGTGACCTTTACATCCGGCAGGGAAATCCCTTATTTATTCCCGAACATCGTTTTGATCATACAGTTGCAGCAAAAGCGGTTTATACTTTCGGGCACTATGAAAGTATCGGATTCGCTCCCTTTTCAATTGAATCTGCTGAGAATCCTGAAAATGAACCTCTGGGGAAAATGTATAAATTAATTGATCAAATCACACCCCTGATTACGGCGCATCACGGCCAGAATAAAATTGAAGGTGTACTTTTTGACAAAGAAAACCATGAAAGTGTTTTCCTGCTGGGAGATTACGAATTCACCTTCCGGCATAGTTATACACTGGGATGGGAAGAAAATGCCAGGAATGATTTCTGGGATATATCCGGCGCCATCATTATTCAAACTGATGAAAATGAATTTTATATAGCAGGAACAGGAATAATAGCAACATTTAAAAACTTAAGCAATCCGGACTTAAATGTCGGGATATTAAAGGTTGATGAAGGAAGATTTGAAAACAATGATTGGAAAGTAATCAGACATTTAAATGGTGACCAGACACATCAGGGAAGACATATACGTATTTTTTATGGTGATTATGCAATTCTGAGGTTAGAACTGTATAATTATGAATAATATAATGAACGAAATAAAATACAAGCAAATAGGAATCATTCATTCACCGTTAAAAGAACCCAGAGGTACACCTATCCAATCAGCAACTGCAAGAGATATTGAGGGATCGGTTGAAGTTTTTCAGGAATATACTGAAGGCTTAAAAGACCTTGAGGGTTTTTCTCACATAATCTTAATATATCACTTCCATTTATGCAAAGAATCACCATTGAACATAAAACCATATATGGATAATCAAAAACATGGAATATTCTCAACACGTGCTCCCTGCAGACCAAATCCAATTGGTATTTCTGTAGTCCGGCTTGTCAGTATCAATAAAAATATACTTCAAATCAGAGATTTAGATATTATAGATGGGACTCCTCTTTTAGATGTTAAACCTTATGTGCCTGTTTTTGATGTAAGAAGTGTTGAGAAGTCCGGATGGCTGAAGAACAATATTCATAAAGTTAAGAAAACAAAAAATGATGGGAGATTCATGGAATGATGTATACCCCCAAACATGCCGTCAAACCGTTTCCTGAAATTCTGAATCCTGCAAGAATGAAGGTGAAACCATGAAACAAACAAACGCTGTTTTGAAAAAATATCCGACAATTGGCGTATGCGGTCTTGATTGCGGTTTATGTCCGCGATATTATACCCGAGGGCCCTCAAGATGTCCCGGATGTGACGGCCCCGATTTCTTGAATAAACATCCATCATGTTCTTTCATCACCTGTTGTGTCAGGAAAAAGAATCTTGAAGTATGTGCCGAGTGTTCGGACTTCCCGTGCTCTAAATTTAAAAGTGATGAAGAATATCAGCAATTGAAGGAATCTTCTTCATATCCGTCTGTTAAAAAAATCATCCCGAATCTGAATTTTATAAAAGAATATGGAATTGAAAGATTCATTGAACAGCAGAAAAAACGAATCAAATTACTTGAAACAATGATAGAGCATTTTGATGACGGAAGGTCAAGGAGCTTTTATTGTAAAGCAACAGCTTTCATTGATATAAAAAAACTTGAGGATTCATTAGATAAAGCAACTCAAAAAATAAGATCAGACAATATCAAAACAAACGAAAAAAAAATAATTGCAAGAGTTCTGAAGGACATCATTCATGAAATTGGTTTTGATAACAATTCAAAATTTATAATAAATTGATAAATCAAAATTAGTTGGATGGACAGGAATATTTGGACTGATTGGAATATTATTATTACTAATCGAAATCCCATTTTATTTGGTTCTTGAGTATCAGTATTACCATGATTCAAAAGAGTAATAAAATAAGCTAACTTAAACGAAAAGAAACATGAATTCAATTCTACCTTTCATTTTATCCATTATTATTCTCACTACATGTTCATGCAATAAAGAAAAAACTAAAACATCAGTATGCTATGATTATTTAACTTATCTCCCTCCAAAATACAGCCTGGAGGAAACAAAAGAATGGCCACTCCTCATTTTTTTACACGGAGCATCCCTGCGAGGAAATGATTTAGAAAAGATTAAAAAATATGTTGATCAAATTAAATCTCTTACTATATTGATTTTTCATGGTGCAAAGGATAACGTGTATTCTGTCAAAGAATCAGATATGATGTATAAACTGTTAAAAGATATAAATCCCAAAATTAAATACACCAGATATCCGGATTTAGGACACGGTGCTACTCATGATACAACGTACAAAAGCAGTGAATTATATGAATGGTTTTTAAGCAATACAAAGAATTAATTTTTTAATTAATATTCTATCAGATAATTATAAAAATTTAGACGAATGAAAAAAATACTGACAACCTCGTTTTTTCTTTTCTTATTGTGCCTATTTTTTATCAATGCGCAAAAAGCAAAGACATATGAAGTAAAATCAGCCGATGGCGATATTGTTGTAAAACTAGAAGTCGGCGCTAAACTGCAATGGTCGGTTCAACACAAGGAACAAACAATTATCACACCCTCCTCCATATCTTTATTGTTACAGAGTGGTGAAGTACTCGGTGATCATGCAGAAGTATTGTCTGCCGAAACCGAAAGCATAAATATGAAATTTACTGCCATTAACTACAGGAAGTCAGTAATTAATGATGTGTATAATCAGCTTACATTAAACTGTAATGGTGATTACGGTATCATCTTCAGGGTATATGACAATGCCGTGGCTTACCGGTTCTTCACCAAACGAGAGGGAGAAATTTTCATTAAAAACGAAGAAGCCAATTTCAACTTT
This sequence comes from uncultured Bacteroides sp., assembly GCA_964527875.1. GTDB lineage: Bacteria > Bacteroidota > Bacteroidia > Bacteroidales > SM23-62 > LJUQ01. The sequence continues at coordinate 4,120 of CAZGOR010000318.1, forward strand.
ACCGACGATCACCTGGCGTTTATCCCTATACAATGGGATTATCGCGATGGCAAAATATTCAACTCATCCTTCGAGGCCCTTTACAGGGAAATCAGGCTTTCACAGTTCCCGGAAGATTCACTGGCATTTCTGCCTGTTCTGGTAGATGCAGGACAAAACAAAAAAGTTGAATTGTTCGAAGTTGATCTCGAAGATTATCCGGGAATGTATGTTGACCTGAATGAGGCCCGTAAAGGATTCAAGGGGGTATATGCCCCGTATCCACTCGAAACATATGTAAGAGGCATCAATATCATCCCGGGCAAAAGAGCCGACTATATTGCCAGAACCAATGGTACCCGCAATTTTCCATGGCGTGCAATAGTCATAAGCGAACAGGACAAAGAACTGCTGGATTGCGATATCGTTCAAAAATTAGCTTCACCCAGCCGTATTTCAGATATGTCATGGATAAAAGTTGGCCAGGTTGCATGGGACTGGTGGAACGCGATGAATATTTCTCATGTTGATTTCAGGGCTGGTATGAATACTGCAACATACAAGTATTATATCGATTTTGCCGCAAAATATCAGGTGCCTTATATCTTAATCGATGCAGGTTGGAACATCAGGGGTGATCTTACTAAAGCCAGACCACAGATCAATCTTGAGGAATTGATTGTATATGGCAAACAAAAAGATGTGGGATTGATTGTGTGGTGTTCATGGAAGGATGTTCTTGAACAAAAAGATAAAGCTTTCCCGTTTTTTGCCAAAGCGGGCATCAAAGGAATGAAAATTGATTTTATCGACCGCGACGACCAGGTAGCTGTGGCCTCAACCTATGAAATTGCAAAACAGGCTGCTGAAAATCATTTACTGGTGGATTACCATGGCATATTCAAACCAACCGGACTGCAACGCACATATCCAAACGTAGTTGGTTATGAAGGTGTAA
>CAZGOR010000319.1:0-366 GCA_964527875.1 uncultured Bacteroides sp.
TCCTATGTAAAAAAATGCTTGACACTAGAGCTGTAAGCAATGCAGGATCTTTTTCGGGAACAGTCCCCAGCCGGTTTTGTATGAGCTGTATACTGATGACAATTTTGTTGATGCTGACTTTCTGCCGGTAAGTAATGAATTGAAAATAATACAATGGCACTTCGATCCATCCCCGGTTAAACTGAAACTCTCTTTTAAAGGATCAGTGAGTCCGGATTTCTATGGGATTGCTTTTGATGGTGAAGGGGGTGTGGCAGTTGATAATATTCCCATGAGGGGAAGTGCCGGACTTGTCTTTACAAAGATCGACCAGGATTTGCTGAAACAGATGTTTGATTCATTAAATGTAAAAATGCTGATCCTCCA
>CAZGOR010000319.1:376-5034 GCA_964527875.1 uncultured Bacteroides sp.
GGGAATGTGGTTCCGTATATCGCTGAAAATTATAGTTATTATGAAAAATGGTTTACCAGCCAGTTGAAAAGACTGAAACAACTATGTCCTGATATACCCATCCTGGTAATTGGTGTATCTGATATGTCAGTAAAGGAAAAAGACAGATTTGTGACTTATCCATATCTTGAAAATATAAGGAATGCATTGAAAAAAGCATCGTTTAATGCTGGTTGTGCCTACTGGGATATGTTTGAAGCAATGGGTGGTAATAATTCGATGCCAAGCTGGGTTTTTGCAGAGCCCTCTCTTGCAACATCAGATTTTGTTCACTTTAATGAAAGAGGTGCCAGGGTAATTGCAGAAATGTTCTATAATGCTTTTATTTTTGAATATGAATCCTATCTGGATAGAATCCTTCCATGACATATTTCTTTTCAATGAAAAATCACCGTTGCTTTTCACCCGGTTTTATTTCTGGGCATTTCTGGTTGTTTCACTGACAATTTATTCAATTATATATAAACAAAAAGGGCTGCGCAATTCATACTTGTTTTTGATCAGCCTTTTCTTTTATTATAAATCAAGCGGTTTCTTCTTTTGTTTACTTATTTTCTCCACAATTGTCGATTTTTTCCTGGGTTTGAGGATATATCACAGCAAATCACGATTTTGGAAGAAAGTCCTCGTTGCTATGAGCATTACCATTAACCTTGGTATGTTATCTTATTTCAAATATGCCTATTTCTTTGCAGATACTTTCAATCACATCTTTGGTACTCACCTTGAAGTGGTTAATTGGCTCTCAATCTGGGCAAATCAGCTGACCAGATCACATTTCGATGTTTCAAGGATCCTTCTCCCGGTTGGGATATCATTCTTTACTTTTCAAACCATCAGTTATTCTGTTGATGTTTACAGAGGTAAATGTCAGCCAGTAAGAAATATTATTGATTTTGGATTTTATGTCTCATTCTTCCCCCAGCTCGTTGCAGGCCCGATTGTCAGAGCATCTGAATTTGTGCCCCAGCTGTATCAGAAATATTCCCTGACCAGGGAAGAATTTGGTTTTGCACTCTATATGATCATGAAAGGCCTTTTTAAAAAAATGGTATTGGGCGACTACCTGGCTGTGAACTTCATTGACAGGATTTTTAATAATCCGGCAATGTACAGCGGCTTTGAAAACCTTATGGCACTTTATGGTTATTCTCTTCAGGTTTATTGCGATTTTAGCGGGTATACCGATATTGCCATTGGCGTGGCGCTTCTTTTTGGATTCAGACTGCCAAAGAATTTTAATTCTCCCTATAAAGCGGAGAATGTCGGTGACTTCTGGAAAAGATGGCATATGTCACTCTCTTCATGGCTTAAAGATTATCTATATATACCGCTCGGTGGTAACAGAAAGGGTAAATTGCGGACAAATATAAATCTGATGATCACCATGTTGCTGGGTGGATTATGGCATGGAGCCGACATGAAATTTATTATCTGGGGCGGATTGAACGGTATTGGCCTGATCATATATAAATTCTGGAAAAAGATCAGTCCATATGAGAACAGCCGGCATTTGCTGGTACACTTCTGGAGGATTTTTCTGACTTTTAATTTTATTACATTTACCCGGATATGGTTCCGTGCAGATGACATGGACAGGGTAAAAGCAATGCTTTTCCAGTTGTTCCACCATCTCGACTTTTCTGTTGCTCCCCGGGTGGTAATGTCTTATAAAATGATATTTGCTATTATGTTATTTGGTTATATCACACACTGGTGGCCATCGAAATGGAAAGATCATTATATGAACTGGTTTATTCGTATACCGCATTGGGCAAAAGTGATTATTGTTGCTGTTCTGGTGTTTATCATATATCAGTCACAAACCACGGAGTTGCAGCCATTTATTTATTTCCAGTTCTAGCTACTTTTGATTTGCCAACAGATTTGGAGTGGTAGACATACTCTATTGAACCGCCGATATTTTGCGGTCAGAGTTTAGCGGCTTGTTGGGCTTCTGGATAATGTTTCTCAATGCTAGATCGACAAGTAATACTTCGGTTCGCCTGATTTGTGATTTTTTTTGTTCCTGCTACTCTCCATTCGATCGCAAAATCACAGAAATCACAAACAGCGGGTTTAATTGTGATTTTTGTGATTATTCATCTTTCATCCGTCTTAGGTACTCACAAAAGAGCTCATCGCTTATCGAATATAGCCCTCGAGATTCCCGATGTACTAATCCTTTATCTGTAAGACGCCTCAGAACCTCAGCTGGACTTTTAATCTCTGGGTGCTCCTTTTTAAGGGAGGCCAGAGTAATGGCACCTTTCTTTGAAGCGATTGTACCAAGAACTGATAGCTCTACTCCACTTGCACGTTGCTTCATCCCGGAGAACTGCGCATCTGCTAATACAAGCAGTGTATGTTGAAGTGCTGTTTCCCAGTTCGCCAAAGAGACTCGCCCTCCCAATTGCTGGTCAAACAATGTCTCACACAAGGCTTGGACTTCAAAAACATGGCCTTGTGTCACCTGAAAGATTCGTTCCTTTACGTCCTCGTCGAAGGTCACCAATGTTCCTGACAGAGTTTCATTTGCCGGAGCAGTACGGTCTTACCAATTCCCCAACTACCTGTAATGACGTAGTACTTACTTCTTCCACGTAAAGCGTGTGATAGACGGTCTTCAAAAAAGCTAATCTCCTCGTCGCGTCCAACAATGAATCTCGGATCTACACCGGAACGAGCCGTGAAAGGATTAATGTATTGTGTCATGCTTTACAATTAAGCCCAACGGTGACATCACCTGCCGGTATTTAGCGAAGCAATATACCGGTCAGGTGAATGGATTTGTTCGATTGTCCATATTTCTTAGTAGAGACATTGATGAACACATCGCTCACGATCATACTGTGTCAGTTTTCACCTAAGTTTCTTAGATAGGAATGCCCCTTATACCCCAATATTTCCCCTTTCCAAGCCCTTAATACATACTGGCTCATTTTTAGATTATTCCTATTCATTTCGCCCCTTATGCCCCATTAATGCCCCTTTCGCAATCCGATAGAAAACGCCTTTTCCAGTTGTGCCTTCCTTCTCAACCAAACCGAGGGAAAGAAGATATTGAAGATCTTGTGTTGCAGTTCGCTTAGCGACTTCAAAACGACGTTGATACTCTGAATTTGTAATCTTTTTATGTACCTTTAAAAAGTGCATGGCTTGTAACTGGCGTGGGTTAAGATTGAATTCACTTAATCGATCCTCAGTGAGCCAGTTTCGCCAGATCGTGACCGAAAACTGCTGATTTAACTGCTGAAAAACTGGTGGAGGTAGTCCTGCCTTTTCACATGCCAATATTACATTCCGTGTACCATAACCCAATCTATTGATATAAGCTGCAAGATAAAATGGACGAGCGAGGAATGGATTAACTGGAATGGAAATGTGCTTTCTCATAAGATCTTCTACACGAAGTCCCTTCGGTAACGTTCCGGGATTTAGAATTTCCACACGGTCAGAGAAGACCGTGATCTGAATTGATCCCATAGAATCATAGTCACGATGTACAACAGCATTAACTATTATTTCCCGTATCGCTTCCTTTGGAATCTCAAGGGTTATTTTGGCACTTATTTCCTCCTCACGACCACTTATAGTACGATCCAGCTTCGAGAGCACGAAGTCAGCTGAATCATTGACTTGAGTAAAGAGCGTACCACCGAATTCTTGGTGGTTGGGAATTGGGCGAGTGGCCTCGATTCCATAGTAGTGAGAACACTTCACTATGGTAGCGGGACAAAAACGCTGGGGTTCTTTTCCAAACAACATTAAAGCAGCATGAAGCAATTTTTCATCTTCAATTAGGCCAAGTTTTGTAAGTACGTTTTCAACTGAGGTTCCCCCTGAGAATGTGTATTCTCGCTCCCTTGCGGCGAGATTTACGAACCAGGCAATTTGATGCTCAGAGATATCGTTAAGCTTTGCGCGATTGACAGGCGTTAGGTAATATGGCTTTGGTTTTTCCATGACTTGTTTGCAAACTTTTAAGGATGAGGCTGTTGCCAGTACAAAAGGCTACGTTGGACCTCGATATACAATTGTTCTTTGGATCGAAACGTAGTATAAGTAGTATCCCCAGCCTTCTGAATTAGATCGTTCATCCGCTTCGCCCTTTTGGCTCTTAGAGGCAGATTTTTTACAAAGATAAGGCGGTCTTTACCTAGTTGAGTTGCATAATCATACTCTTGTTCTGTGGCCGAAACACCATTTGATGTTATCTTTCCATATTGTTGACCGAAGATACCAAGATAGATTGTGCAACCATCGATTTCGTTTAAGTAAACATTCTCTGGACTCCTCGCCACTGCAGGCAAATTTTAGAAAATAAAGGCATAAAAGAACTTACTCCAGTAGGGATCGTTATTGATAAGTGAGACGAGAGTCTTTCTAGCACTGGAAAACTCCTGTTGTACACTACTTACAAAGATCCGTTTCCGATTCATTTAACTTCTTTATTCCTTTATAGGAGTTAATGTGAGACTATGCCACTTCTATGTATTTCGTCAATGATGACACACAACAATTCAATGGTAGACTACTGCTATCAGATAGTTCCTTTTTCATCTGCACTTGGGAATCTAAATCCTTACTCACGATTCAGGATAAATCCCAAGATTTTA
>CAZGOR010000320.1:0-5028 GCA_964527875.1 uncultured Bacteroides sp.
ACTGCGAGTGCTTCATTAGCAAACAGAATCTTACCCCGGATGTCAGAAATAAAAATCCCGATCAGGGCATTATCAACCAGTTCTCTGTATTTCTCCTCGGATTTTTTCAGGATTTTTTCAGCTTCCATTTTTTGAGCAAGCTGAGCTTTTAACTCCTTTTTTCTCTCCTCAACTTTTTGTTGCAGGGACTGGTTCATCATGATTAGTTCTTTCTCGTTCTCAGCGAGCTCAAGATTCCTTTGTATTGTAGATTCATAGGTAGAAAGAAGAAGGTTAAGTATTTGTAATGGATTGGAATGGATTTTATAATTCCTGCCGGCGAAATAAATATCCAGACCCTTGTCCGGTTTTCCCTTTAACAATAAATGTTTATTTTCCAATATCTGATTTATTCTGGACAACAGATACTGTTCTTTGTATGGTTTCACAATATAACCGTCCGCACCACATTCCAGACCTTTAATGACATCTGTTACATCAGACAGGGATGTAAGGAGAATAACCGGGATATCACATAACTCATCATCTGATTTAACCGAATGGCATAATTCATAGCCATCCATTTCAGGCATCAGGATATCTGTGATGACCATCAGAGGTATTCTTTTTCTGATCAATGCAAGAGTTTCTTTACCATTCAGAGCATGAGAAACTTCATAACCAAACCCTTCAAGCATATGCTTCAGCCTCTCTGCCTGTGTCAGGCTGTCTTCCGCAATGATAATCAGCTTGTTCGTATCACTATTTTGTATCATGAAAGAGTCTGTTTATTTTATGTATTGGTCCGGTTGGAACCGGACTTTTCTGTATCATTCTCAATGCTTTGGAATGTGTCCGGTTAAACAGGACTTCACTTTTTCCTTTTTCCTTTTTACTTTCTTATATCTGTATACCTATAATCATGATATCATCGATCTGTTCCAGGTCACCCATCCAGTTTTTCAGGTTATTTTCCAGCAATATTTTCTGGGCTTTCATTGGCACATTCTGTATACTTACTATTAGTTCACGGAAGTTTTTCTTATTGAATTTTTTATTACTTCTCCAGCCAAACTGGTCTGCATACCCATCCGTAAAAAGATATATTGAGTCATTAGGATCAATCAATATTTCGTGATTGGTAAAGGGTGTGTTCATACTCGTTCGAAATCCTAAAGGCATCCTGTCTCCTTTTATTACTCTGAGGTTATTATTTCTTATGATATATAACGGATTAAAAGCTCCCGCGTAATGCAGGGAATTATTTACCGGGTCAATTGATACAAGAGCGATATCCATTCCATCGTTTGTCTCCCCGGCTCTCCCGGTTTGCCCCAATGATTTAATGATCCTTTCTCTTAAATTATCCAATATCCGGTTTGGTTGAGTAATACCTGTATCATTTACTATTTCATCAAGGAATTTCATACCCAGCACACTCATCAATGCACCGGGAACCCCGTGGCCGGTACAGTCGGCTACTGCAACAACCATTTTGCCGTTTTTCTGAGAAAACCAGTAAAAGTCACCACTTACAATATCTTTAGGTTTATTCAGGATAAAATAATCTGAAAAAACACTGCAGATTAATTCACTTTCAGGTAATAAGGCGGCTTGTATCCGGCTTGCATACCTGATGCTATCTGTTAATGATTTTTTCTGGACAGAAATTTCATCCCTTTGTTTTTCAGCCAGGTCACGTTGGATTTCAACTTGTTCTTTTTGCAATTCAATCTTTTCACTTTGTATTTCTATTTCTTCATTTTTTCTTTTCTTTGATGTTCCAGAAGCCGTAAATTTTTTCTTTTGCTGACTAATGTCCCTGAGGGCCATCAGTAACGATGTTTTTCCACTGCAGGTGCGATGAAACAATGTGATCTCAACGAGTAATTCCTCATTTCCAGAGTTATTAAGTGTCCATTCAAACCTGTTGTATCCCATCCTGGCTGCAGTTTTTTTAGATTCCGCTTCTTTTTCAGCTGAAAGTTTGCCGCATGACTGAAACTTCGGTGAAAGACAAGCCAGGTTGAATTCTTTATGATTTTTAAGAATGACATTTTTCAGCATTTCACGAGCTGCTTTATTCCATTTCACCAATATATCATTTTCAAAAATCAATATTGCATCGTCCGACATCTCATCATGATTCCAAAAAGCTTCAGGATCACTCATTTTTATCCATTTTGAATTACTAAAATATGTATCATGTATCAGCACTCATGATAATTCTACATGAATGTATTTGCCAACCGTATTTAATAACTTTTTTGGATTTAAAGGTTTGGTTATATAATCATTGAATCCTGATTGCATAGCCATTTCTTTTTCATTACCCAGACTATAGGCTGTAATTGCCAATACAGGTAATGCTTTATTCAATTTCCTGATTTCCCGTGTAGCCTGAAATCCATCCATTTGGGGCATCCGTATATCCATCAGCACCAGGTCGGCATTCTTTCCCGATTTGAAAAATTCCACTGCTTCCATGCCATTCCTGGCCCAAAACAAGGTTGCTTCGGTTCCCTCCATTATTGCTTCAACCAATTTATAATTCAACAGATCATCCTCTGCAACAAGAATTTTTTTATCTTTAAAAGAAATACTTTCCCTTACCGGGATTTTTTCCACTATATCAACATCAGTTTTTTTACTCACTTTCAGCGGTATAGTAAAATAAAAAGTTGATCCTTTACCAAACTCAGATTCCACCCATATTTCTCCCTCCAGTAATTTGAGAAGCTTCTTACATATTGCCAGGCCTAATCCCGCACCGCCATACAATTTTGTTTTTGTTTCTTCCACTTTTATGAAATTATCAAAAACAAATTTTTTCTGATCCTCCGGCAATCCCATTCCGGTATCTTTTACAAAGAATTGCAGAGAATTTCCATGAACAGTATATCCGAATTCGATCGATCCCTTTTCCGTGAACTTGAAAGCATTATCAAGAAGATTCGACAATACTTGTTGTAACCTGATACCATCGGTGCTTATGTTGAAATTTTCATCGTCAACGGCCGGATGCAAACGTAACTTGATCCGGTTTTTGCCGTCGGCCTTTCTTTCTTCCAAAAATGTTGAGTAAATATTCATTAGTAATTGGTTCAGATAACATTTCTTTTCATAAATTTTCAATTTGCCGGCTTCCAGCTTGGCAACATCCAGCATATTTTCAATCAGATTTAAAAGGCTGTAACAGCTTCCCAAAATCCGGTTAGCAAAATCTATCTTTTTTTCATATGAAATACCCGGATCGGCGAACAAATTTGAAAAACCTATGATTGCATTCATAGGTGTCCGTACCTCATGCGACATATTAGCCAGGAAAGCTGTTTTCAATCTGTCCGATTCTTCTGCTTTTTCTTTGGCAGTTTTTAACTCATCCTGATATTCCAGCTCTTTTTCTTCTGCTTGCTTTCTATCCGTAATATCCAGGATCATTCCCGATAAAATCTCGTCCTTCAGCAGGGCATTCACAATTACCCACCTGGTTTGATCCGGACCTGCAACAAGTTCTGTTTCGTAATTTCGTACCTGATTGTTTTCCTTAAATGTTTCAAGAAAAGCTTCATAACCGGCTGGTGATTTAAATAAAGATTGGAATGCTTGCGAAATCAGTTTCCCAGGTGAATCACACTGAAGTATTGTACAAAATGCTTCATTAACAAATTTGAACTGTCCTTCAACAGTGACACTGAATACGCCGACAAGGGCATTTTCGACCATGTTACGGTATTTTTTTTCCGATGCCCTGATGGCAGTTTCAACCTTTTCTCTTTGGACAATCTCTGTCCTGAGATCTGCGGTTTTTTCTTCCACCTTCTTTTCAAGGGTAGCTGTTAAATTACTCAGGAGATTCTGGGTTTCTATGAGTTTCTGGGTTTTCTCAACAGCACTTTCATAAGTTGATAGCAACATATTAAGGATTTGAAAACGCGTTGAGTTAACAAGATACTTTTTACCTTCGAACAGTATATCAACATTTTCCTGTTTCACTTTTTCATCATCCCGGGAAGGTTTATTGATCAGTACAGAATGGACACGTGACATGAGATGTTGCTCATTGAATGGTTTCATCACGTAGCTGTCAGCTCCGCATTCCAGCCCCTTCAGTACATGTTCGGCATCTGTAAGAGAGGTCAGCAGAATAACAGGTACTTTACCCAAACCAGGATCAGCCTTTATTTGTCTGCATAATTCATATCCATCCATTACAGGCATGAGTATGTCGGCAATAATCAATAAAGGCCGTTCTTTTTTAACCTGTTCCATCACTTTTCTGCCATTGATTCCATGCATCACCTTATACCCGTTTTTTTCAAGGATATGTTTAAGGTCTTCAGCCTGTGTCCGGCTGTCTTCTGCAATTGCTACGATATTGTTTAATTTTCGTACCATATAACGTGCTAAATATACTTACTGATCAGCTCCAGAAGTTTATCAAACTTAACCGGCTTTGGTAAATAATCTGTACATCCTGCCTGAATGCATTTTTCTTTTTCTCTTTCTCCCGCATAAGCTGTCAGAGCTATAACAGGAAGTTTATTTCTGATTTTTTTTATGGAACCGGCCGCAGTATAGCCATCCATTACCGGCATTTTGATATCCATTATGATAAGATCAATGACTTTATCCGATCTGCATATTTCAACAGCTTCTTCCCCATTTTTTGCCCGGATCAGCCGAACCCTGGTATCCTTTACAACTTCATCAATAAACCGGAAGTTATTTTCATCATCTTCAGCAACCAGAATTACTTTATCTTTCCATTTGTAATCAATACTCTTCCGGGATTTGTCAATGATTACATCTTCTGAAGGAACATCATCCTGCATAGCAGAAACAGGATGATAGGGTAATGTAAAGAAAAATGTCGATCCCTGTCCCAAAACCGATTCTGCCCAGATCTTACCTCCCATTAATTTTACCAGGCTTTTTGAAATTGTCAGGCCTAATCCGGCTCCCTCATAAAGTTTTACCTTTAGGTTTTCAACTTTTGTGAATCTTTCAAAAATAAAATCCTTTTGACTCTCGGGGAAACCTATTCCC
>CAZGOR010000321.1:0-5007 GCA_964527875.1 uncultured Bacteroides sp.
TCCTGCACAGGGACCCAGGATTACAGATATTTGTGGAATGACACCGGAGTTAAGTGTATTTCTGAAAAATATCTCTCCATAACCGGACAGTGAATTGACACCTTCCTGGATCCTTGCACCCCCTGAATCATTAATACCGATCAGTGGCACTTTCATCTTCAGGGAATGATCCATGATCTTTGTGATCTTTCTGGCATGCATCAGACCAAGTGATCCACCGGCAACAGTGAAGTCCTGGGCAAAAATGCAAATCGGCGCCCCGAAGATCGTTCCCGTTCCTATAATGACTCCATCACCATGAAGGGTCTTTTTATCCATATCGAAATCCCTTGCATCATGCTCAACAAAAAGGTCATACTCGGTAAATGATTCCTTATCCAATAAAGCAATGATCCTGTCGCGGGCAGTCATTTTACCCATAGCTACCTGCTTCTCAATAGCTTTCTCCCCACCTCCCTGAAGAATTATCTCCCGCCTTTTCTTCAGTTCTTCAATTTTCTTTTTTAATGCCATTGTATTTACTTTTTATTTATAACGGAATACAACAATACGAAAACATTATTATTTATGAAAATAAACTTTCTGGTTTTTAATGGTAATTATCTGGGTGTATATCATAACTAACTTTTGCTTGTTTTATTTTTCAATACTTGTAAGAGTTCTCGCAGATTCACGCAGATTAGAGCGCTGATTTACACAGAGATAATACAATATTGATCGGCAATCTGCGAAAATTTACGCAATAATCGGCGAATAACTGCCCTGTGAAATATCTTTACAGGATTTTTGCTTTGCAAAAATTTCACAGGGTCTGCGAGAAATAAAATTTATTTATTCATTCAAGATATAAAAAAATTAATTATGACACATCCTTATTCAAATCACAAATGATGCTTTCCTTCAGAGCCTGAATATTATTTTGGCGCCATCTTGTAGAGAAAGATTGCAATGATAGCATAAAGCAGATTTGGAAGCCAAGCGGCCACGATCGGATTAAGGCTCCCCCCCATTGAAAACTGGGAAGAAAATTGCATGAAAAGAATATAGGAAAATGCAACCAACAGACCGATCCCGATTTGCATACCGATGCCACCTTTAACCTTTCTGGATGATACGGATACCCCGATAAGTGTTAGAATAAAAGCAGAAAAGGGATAAGCATAACGTTTCTGTTTCTCGATCTGGAAAGCAACAACATTTGATTCACCACGCATTTTCAGGTTTTCAATTTCTTTATTTAATTCCCTGATGCTCATTGCTTCAACAATGTTCAACCTTCTTTTAAAATCGGCTGGACTAATAGCAAGTGTTGTATCAAGGGAATTGCCTCTCAGAATTACTTCCTCCAGACCATGTATTTCCCGGATGTAATAATTCCGGACTACCCATTTATTAATTGTCGAATCCCATTTGATATAATCAGACATCAATTTTGATACAAGTTTACCATCTTTATATTTCTCCATGGAGAACTTATGGCCGATATCAGACATTGTGCTGTAATTTTCCATATAAATATAAACGCCGGGTTGAATCTGTCTGTGAATATTTCTTTCTTTCACACTTATGGGAGCATGATGTATATATCTCTCCTCAAAATCAAACCTTATTCTGTTTGCACGGGGAATAACATAATCACTCAGCACGAATGCAAAGACTGCAATGGCAAATGCAGAGATAAAGTAAGGGATCAATAACCGGTGAAAACTCATTCCATTGCTGATGATAGCAATTATTTCTGACCGGTAGGCCAGTCTTGATGTAAAAAAAATAACGGAAATGAAAGTGAACAAAGAACTGAAGAGAACGGCAAAATAGGGAACAAAATTGAAATAATAATCGAATATAATGGCTTTTAATGGTGCATTATGCTCCATAAAATTATCAATCTTCTCTGAAAGGTCAAAAATGACTGCAATGGTCAGGATCAAAGCAAGAGAAAAGAAGAAGGTTCCAAGAAATGCTTTGATAATATAGATATCGATTATTTTAAGCCTGAACCTATTCATAACCTGACAATCAATTTTTTTATAATATTCTTTTTCCAGTTTCTGAATATACCTGCTTCAATGTAACGCCTGCTTTCGTTCATCAACCAGGCATAAAAGCCAAGGTTATGAATGCTGGCTATCTGCCCACCAAGAATTTCTTTTGATATGATAAGATGACGTAAATAAGCCTTTGAATATTGTGTATCAACAAATGTAATTCCTTGGGGATCAACAGGAGAATAATCATTTTTCCACTGCTCATTCTTGATATTGATTACACCTTCTGTTGTAAAAAGCATGCCATTTCTTCCATTTCTTGTCGGGATCACACAGTCGAACATATCGATCCCCATTGCTATTGCTTCCAGGATGTTAACCGGCGTTCCAACACCCATCAGATATCTGGGGTAGTTTTCCGGAAGAATCCTTGCCACCAGATCGACCATCGCATACATTTCCTCCTCCGGTTCTCCAACAGACAATCCGCCAATCGCATTTCCTTCCATGCCGGCATCTGCCACTTTTTCAGCAGATCTCCTGCGTAAATCGGGGTAGATACTACCCTGGACAATTGGGAAAAATGATTGTTCAAATCCATACAAAGATTCAGTATTTCCGAAACGACTGATTCCTCTTTCCAGCCATCTGTGTGTCAGATCCATCGAATTCTCTGCATAAGCGTAATCGCATGGATAAGGTGTACACTCATCCAATGCCATCATGATATCAGCTCCGATCTTCCTTTGCATATCCACAATATTTTCCGGTGTAAACAGATGTCGTGATCCATCAATGTGAGATTGAAACAATACCCCCTCCTCTGTAAGTTTTCTGTTTTGGGCCAGGGAAAAGACCTGATAACCTCCACTGTCCGTCAGGAGAGGCTTCAACCAGTTCATAAAATGATGAAGCCCCCCTGCATCGGTAATGATATCAATCCCGGGTCTGAGGTAAAGATGGTAAGTATTACCAAGGATGATCGGGGCATTAATTTCATCCGACAGTTCACGCTGATGAATACCTTTAACAGAAGCAGCTGTTCCAACAGGAATAAAAACCGGAGTCGGGATCTCCCCGTGTGGCAACTTCAGAACGCCGGTCCGGGCATCTGTATCCCGATCCTTCTTCAGAATCCTGAAATCCATGATGATCCTTTAGGCCACAAATATAAATAATAAATGTGGATAAAATCTGAAGACTATTTGCCTTAAAGCTTTGTCTGTAAAGAAAACTTTAATAAAATTACCAGAATTTACGAACAACCCTGAATTGAACATACCATTCACGGAAATAGAATACATCATAAGGATCATACTCCTGATCTATCTTGCATCATTTGTGTTGCAGATGTTTTTCTGGCTTTCCATATATTCCAGAACGATATTCCATCATTCCACCATATCAAAAATCCGGAAATTTCCTGTTTCCATTATAATCTGTGCAAGAGATGAAGAGAAAAACCTGAAAGAGAACCTCCCACTGATATTGAATCAGAAATATCCTCAATATGAGGTAGTTGTTGTTAACGACTGTTCAAAAGATGGGACAGAGGATGTTTTAAAAGAATTCAAAAAGGAATATCCGTTCCTGAAAACAACATCAATCAATGAAGATCTAAAGTTCAAACATGGAAAGAAATTAGCACTGACAATAGGGATCAAATCTGCCAGTCATGAGTGGCTATTACTGACTGATGCAGATTGCCGGACCGAAAGTGAATACTGGATTGACAGGATGCAGCATAATTTCACCTCTGATACAGCCATTGTGCTGGGTTATGGAGGATTTTATTCCCGAAGGAGTTTGTTAAACATCATTATTCGTTTTGAAACACTTTACATCGCGTTACAATATTTTAGTTATGCCCTTTCGGGACTTCCATATATGGGAGTCGGCAGAAACCTTGCTTACAGGAAGTCATTGTTCTTCAACAACAAAGGGTTTGCCAGACACAGCCACCTCATCTCCGGGGATGATGACCTGTTTATTAATGAGACTGCCACCGGCAGTAATACCAGGATTGAAATGAAACCTGAAAGCCATACGCGTTCTGAAGCAAAACGATCCTGGAAAGAATGGTATTTTCAGAAAAAACGACATCTCACAACAGGTCCGCATTATAAACCCTTAACAAAATTCTTTCTTAGCATTGAGATATTGACACGTATCCTGTATTATGCCGGATTTATTTTTTTAATATCCAAGACAATCTGGCCCCTTCTAATCCTCACCCTTTTTATCATCCGTTTAATGGTCATGCTTACTTTTTTTAAAATAATAAGTGTCCGTTTGAATGAAAAATATTTATTATTACCTTCGCCGATATTAGATTTGTTATTACCACTTTTTAATATCCTTATCCTTTTATCCAATTATGTAGAAGCCAGAAGAAGCCGATGGAAATAAATCCCAATCTCTCTGAAAAAGCACAACAGGACTACAGGCTTGTTTTAAAAGCAAGGAAGGGTGACCAGCAGGCATATGCTGATCTGATGGGCCGGTACAGGGATTCTGTCTACTTCATGCTGCTGAAAATGGTTAATAATCCCAGTGATGCAGAAGATCTTATGATCGAGGCTTTTGGTAAAGCTTTTAAAAGCATTGACCAATATACGCCCAGTTTTGCATTCAGTACATGGTTATTCAAAATAGCAACCAATAATTGTATCGATTTTATAAGGAGAAAAAGAGCCAGCCTCATTTCAATTGACCAGTCAAATGACGATCAGGATACCCAGTCCATTACCATTCAATCTGATACGCCTGATCCTGAAGAATACATGATCAACGAGCAGAAAATCATTCTTCTCAGGGATGTGGTATCCAAACTAAAACCAAGATACAGAACTCTTGTGGAATTGAGATATTTCAAGGAATATTCCTATGAAGAGATATCCGAGGAGCTCGATGTTCCCCTGGGAACCGTAAAAGCCCAACTATTCAGGGCCAGGGAACTTCTTTTTAACATTCTCAAGCACAGTGCAAAAATATGAACCTCACAGACTATCTGCATCAT
>CAZGOR010000322.1:0-3241 GCA_964527875.1 uncultured Bacteroides sp.
TTCTTCTCTGGTAAATCCACCACAGATCAAATGGGGAACAACAGTTACCTTGTATTTATATTTTATTGCAGCAGAAATGGCAACTGTGCCGGGTCTTTTTCGTACTATCTTTTTTTCCAGCAATTTACCTTTAACCTTTTTATAAACAACCTCCTGTTGATGGATTGTAATGTTAATATTCATAGGATCAAACTCTATCAGGGGATCTATTGTACTGTAAATTTCGTCAATGCTGTTTCCCTTAATAGGAGGTAATAACTCGAATGAGAATAATGTGTCCTTTGTGCGTAATAGTTTGTCGATAATTTTCATTTTTTTATTGTTGTTCAATTGTTGATTCAATAGTTGTTATTCAGTAGTGCTTTCAAAGTTATTGTTAAATTGTTGTTCTATCAGTTACGTGAATCTTCAGAAGTGATATCATCCCAGAAGAGTAAATCCTGCCTGCCAGCCTTGCTCCGCCGAAGCGGCTATGCGAAGGTGAAGCAGGCAGGCCTCCTCTCCGCCTAAGGCGGATCGTCGGGATGACTTATTTCAGGATACGACCTTCCTTACTCCCTACAACCTGCACCTTGTACCCTGTACCCTGTACCATTCCTTAGCCTCAGCCTTAGCCTTCTTTACCCTGCATCCCTGCTTTCTTGTAACCATTGCGACAAATAAACTGTCACCCATCACCCATCACCCATCACCCAGCTACCAGTTCCCAGCAACCAGCACCCAGCGCCTATTTATAATTAAGGTTCGTCGCCAACCATTTTTCAACGGTCTGTACATCGACATATTTCCTGCTGGCATAGTCTGCAGCCTGGCCACTTGAAATATTACCGACAAAAAAATATCGGGATTCCGGATGTGCAAAAAACAATCCACTAACAGAAGCTGCCGGTGACATTGAAAAATTTTCAGTAAGATTGATACCTGTATGCTTTTCTGCATCCATGAGTCTGAATAATGTTTCTTTTTCCGAATGGTCGGGGCATGCAGGATATCCATAAGCAGGTCTGATACCCTGATATTTTTCAATGATCAGTTCATTAAGGCTTAACTTTTCATCCGGAGCATAGCCCCAGAATTCTTTTCGTACTTTTTTATGTAGAAGCTCGATAAAGGCTTCAGCCAGTCTGTCGGCAACAGCCTTGATCATAATGCTGCTGTAATCATCATGATTTGCTTCAAACTTTTTTGTCAGTTTTTCAATACCAATACCTGCTGTTACAGCAAATGTTCCGATATAGTCTTTTTTACCCGAATTCTTTGGTGCGATGAAATCAGAGAGGCATAGGTTAGGTTGTCCGGCTGGTTTTTTTACCTGGTTTCTTAAATTTCGGAACCGGGTAAGGATTTGTGAACGTTTTTCATCGGAATAGATCTCTATATCATCTCCTGTTGAATTAGCCGGGTAGAATCCGATTACTGCATTAGCTGTCAGCCACTTTTCTTCCGTTATCAAATCGAGCATATGCTGTGCATCTTCATATAACTTTCTGGCTTCTTCGCCCTGTTTGGGATCTTCAAGGATATCAGGCCATTTTCCTTTAAGTTGCCAGGCTATAAAAAAGAATATCCAGCTTATATATTCACGGATTTCTTGAATAGGATAATCTGTAAGGATTTTCAGGCCAAAAAAACCTGGTTTATATAATGGAGAATTGTTCCAGTCTATCTGAAGTTTATTTTTTCTGGCTTCTTCAAGGCTCAGGTATTCGGTTTGTGCTTTGACCCCGGCATATTTTTTCCGGAGTTCATTATAGTCTTCCCGTATTTGTCTGGTATAATTCTTTTGCAATTCCTTCGACAGCAGATTATTAACAACTGATATACTTTTTGATGCATCCTTTACATGGATGACCGGAGAAGTATAATTGGGTTCAATCTTTACAGCTGTATGTATTTTGGATGTTGTTGCACCACCAATAAGCAAGGGTGTTTTGAGCCTGTTTCTTTCCATTTCCTTTGCTATGTGAACCATTTCTTCGAGTGAAGGGGTGATCAGTCCACTCAGTCCGATAATATCTGCATGTTTTTCGATAGCTGTATGAATAATTTCCTCTGCAGGAGTCATGATTCCGAGGTCAATAATTTCATAGTTATTACAGCTAAGTACAACACTTACAATATTTTTACCTATATCATGGACATCTCCCTTAACTGTTGCAAGAAGAATTTTGCCTGCATTTTGTATATCACCTGTAATTTTACGTTCTTCTTCTATATAGGGTAACAGAGTAGCGACAGCTTTTTTCATTACGCGGGCACTTTTTACCACCTGGGGAAGAAACATTTTTCCTGAGCCGAACAGATCACCCACGATGTTCATACCACTCATGAGAGGGCCTTCAATAATTTCAATAGCTGTGGGATAATGTTGCCGTGCCTCGAGAACATCTGGCTCGATATAATCGGTAATACCCTTAACCGATGCATGTTTAAGCCGTTGCTCAACAGGTTCATTTCTCCATTCTTCAATGCTTTTCTCTTTACCTTTTCTTTTCTTCATCTGGCTGGCATATTCAATCATTTTCTCAACGGCATCAGGTTTTCTATTCAGGATCAAATCTTCTACCTTTTCAAGAAGATCTTTAGGGATTTCATCATAAACCTGCAGCATACCCGGATTTACGATACCCATATCTAATCCCGCGTTGATCGCGTGATAAAGAAATACGGAATGTATTACTTCCCTGATCTGATCATTTCCCCGGAATGCAAAGGAAAGATTACTTACACCGCCGCTAACCCTGGCATGAGGAAGATTTTCCTTGATCCATTTTGTAGCCCTGATAAAGGCAAGTGCGTAATTATTGTGTTCCTCTATGCCAGTGCCTATTGTGAGGATGTTGGGATCAAAGACGATATCTTCAGGAGGAAAAGATACCTTTTCGGTTAATATTCTGTATGCCCTCCGGCAAACTTCAATTTTTCTTTCATATGTGACAGCCTGACCTTTTTCGTCGAAGGCCATCACAATAGTTGCAGCACCAAAGATTTTAATTTTTCTGGCTTGTTCAATGAAAATATCTTCTCCTTCTTTCAGGCTGATTGAATTTACTATCGACTTTCCCTGGAGACATTTCAGACCTGCTTCAATAACCGACCATTTTGATGAATCGATCATAATTGATAGCCTTGCAATATCCGGGTCAGACATCATCAGGTTCAGGAAGGTAACCATTTCTTTCTCCGTATCCAGCATGGCGTCATCAAGGTTAACATCAATGACCTGTGCTCCCCCCGACAC
>CAZGOR010000322.1:3251-5007 GCA_964527875.1 uncultured Bacteroides sp.
ATCATCCATATTTACATCAATGATTTGTGCGCCTCCTTCAACCTGATCACGTGCCACGGAGAGTGCTTCCTCATATTTTCCTTCATGTATCAGCCTGGCAAATTTTTTTGATCCGCTTACATTAGTGCGTTCTCCGATATTGATAAAATTACTGCCTTCAAATATTGTAAGCGGTTCCAGACCGCTTAGTTTTAATCCTTTCCGCAAAGAAGGGGGTCTCCGGTGTTTGGCCATTTTTGCAAGTTCTGCAAACTGCCTGATATGTTCGGGTGTCGTTCCGCAGCACCCACCCACAATGTTGACAAACCTGTTGTCAAGAAAATCTTTGATATACCCTGTCATCTCTTCCGGTCCCATGTCATATTCCCCGAACTGGTTAGGTAATCCGGCATTTGGATATACACTGACTAAATGTTCTGTTTTGTCAGATAGCTCTTTAATAAAAGGTCTCATTTCTTTTGGACCAAGACTGCAATTCAATCCGATTGTCAATACATCCGCGTGTGAAAGTGAAAATAGGAAAGCCTGAAGAGTTTGGCCTGACAGGGTTCTGCCGCTTGCATCGGTTATGGTGCCGGATATGATAAGTGGTATTTTAAGTTGTTTTTCTGTTATAACCTGATCAATTGCAAAAAGGGCTGCTTTTGCGTTAAGGGTATCGAAAATAGTTTCTACAACCAGCAAATCAACGTTTCCATCGATAAGACCCCTTGTTTGTTCTGCATAGGCTTCTGCAAGCTCATCAAAAGTTATGGAACGGAAACCAGGATTATTCACATCGGGTGAAATAGATGCGGTTTTATTTGTGGGACCCATGGAACCAGCAACATACCTTGGCTTGTCCGGATTCCTTGAAGTGAACATGTCCGCTGCTTCCCTGGCTAATCTTGCAGCATTAAGATTGATTTCATAAACGAAATCTTCCGTATGATAATCACTCTGCGAGATACGATTAGCATTGAAAGTGTTTGTTTCAATGATATCAGCTCCTGCCTTAAGGTAGAGCTCATGAATTTCGCGGATAACATGCTGGCATGTGATAGATAAAAGATCATTATTGTCCTTCAGATCATAAGGAAAATTCCTGAAACGCTCACCACGATAGTCAGATTCAGAAAGATTATATTCCTGGATCATTGTACCCATGGCACCATCCATAACCAATACCCTCTTGCTCAGTTCTTCTTTTATGTTGTGACTCTTTGTCATTATATAGTAAGTTGTTTAAGAGAAAACCTTAATAGCTGTGTCATAAATAAATTTTAATCTTTTTTAATTGATAAATTTTTTATTTCTCGCACCTGCCTCCCGAATCCGCCATTTGGCGGAGCAGGCAGGAAAAAGCAGATTCACGCAGAAATAATAAACTGTAAATAAGTAATCTGCGAATATCCGCGAAATGATCTGCGAATATCTGCCCTGTGAAATATCCTTACAGGATTTTTGCTTTGCAAAAATTTCACAGGGTCTGCGAGAAGCCTTTAAAAGATTTTTATCGATACTGCTCAATTTTTTTTATGTTGTGACACACCCCTATTATCTCAGTTTTTTGGTAATCCCTAGTCTAAAGGCTGGGATTATATCAAATCATTATTAATGAGAGTTTTAATCCAAAATTGTGATTATTAAAACCACTTTTCGGAACAAGCTCAATCTTCCATCATTCCAATATTGCATTATTCTCCCGATACGCTTCTCTAACGGGACTGTTCGACTTTGACAATTTGTTTCACTTCGTTCACAAATTGCCAGTCTC
>CAZGOR010000323.1:0-5005 GCA_964527875.1 uncultured Bacteroides sp.
TCCTAACAAATCCTGTTTTGCAAGCTTGTGAAGGTCGATGGCGGCAATTGTAGAATCACATATCGTATGATAATTCTGGTCCGTCAGAATTCGCTCTGATATTGCACCTGCAAATATGGTATCTTCAAGATTGAATTTATTCTTCCATGCTGCACAAAGGATAATGATATCTCTATTTTGTCTGATCAACCATTGACACAAAGCTGAAAAATTAAGATAAGCACCAATAACAACCTTAAAACACTGACTGGCCTGGTGAATGGCCTGTGTACCATTCGTAGTACTGTAAACAATATGCTGGCCGGCCACCCTTTCCGGTGTAAAATTAAAAGGAGAATTACCGAAATCAGCGAAAGGCTGAACCAGACCATCCCTTTCCGCGGCTACCTTATATCCCTTTTTTTTATATTTTTCAGCCTGTTCCAGGGTTTCAACAGGTATGATCCTTTCTGCACCATTCATAAAGGCAGTGACAATTGCTGAGGTAGCCCTGAGGATATCAACAACAACAGCAATTGCATCCGGATTTCGGAACTCGTTAAATAATATGGGTGAAAAGCAGACCTCTATTTTTCTTTTTTTATCTTCCATTGACCTATCATACTTTGATAATCATGAACCAGCATCATGCCAACAATGAAATTGCCTCTGTTAATAAAGAATTTCTATTGAATATCAAAGAATGAGCACTTTTTACCCTGTGAAATGCTCACCCTTTAAAATTTGATGAACGAAAATATTTCACAGAACTTTGAACCTTGAACCACAGTGAAATACGCTCCTTCCCTGTAAAATATTTTCGTGCCTTAAATTTTACAGGGCAAGCGTCGCATTTCACGTGGTAAACTTTGAACTTTGAACTAACTTTACTTCTTGTAAAAAGGCATCTTAACAACCTGTGCTTTAAGAATTTTATTGCGGATTTCTATCCATATGAACTGTCCGGGATCAGTCATCCCTGTTTTAATATAACCCATTCCTATTCCTTTTTTCAGCACCGGGGACATTGTCCCCGAAGTTACCTGTCCGATAATATTACCCTTGTCATCGAGAATATTATAATGCTGACGCGGAATACCTTTCCCGATCATTTCAAATCCTGTAAGTTTTTTACTCACGCCCTCCTGTTTCTGTCTCCAAAGATAATCCCGATCGATAAAATTATTCCCATCAGTGAATTTTGTAATCCATCCCAGGCCTGCTTCAACAGGAGATGTCGTATCATCAATATCATTGCCATAAAGACAATAACCCATTTCAAGTCTGAGTGTATCTCTTGTTGCCAGCCCGGCTGGTTTGACACCAAATTCTTTTCCTGCATCAATGACTTTTTCCCATGCCATCACAGCATCTTTATTAGCAATATAGAGTTCAAAGCCACCCGATCCGGTATAACCGGTAGCACTGATAATCATATTATCAATACCTGCAAACTGGTCTGTTACAAACGAATAATACTTAATCTCATCCAGCGGAGCGGGCGTAAGTTTCTGCAAAGCATGTACAGCTTCCGGACCCTGAACAGCTAGCAAGGATATTGAATCGGAAGCATTTTCGAGGTTTGCTCCCTCCTTGTTTTGACTTTGCAACCAATTCCAGTCTTTGTCAATATTTGCAGCATTAACAACCAACATGTATTCATCCTGTTTCATCCTGTATACCAGCAGGTCATCAACGATACCACCCTTCCCATTTGGAAAACAAGTGTACTGTACTTTCCCGTCATATAATTTATTCAGATCGTTAGTTGTTACTCTTTGTAAAAAATCAAAAGCAGAAGCTCCTCTCACCCAAAACTCGCCCATATGGGATACATCAAATATTCCCACTGCATTTCTTACGGTAAGATGTTCATCGATGATACCCGAATACTCCAGGGGCATATTAAATCCTGCAAATGAAACCATTTTAGCACCCAATGCTTTATGAATCCTATACAACGCAGTCTCTTTCATCCCAAAAACGTTTTTCAGTGTGTAATTATGGAAAAAACAAAAGTAATAATTTTTCGAAAGGTGGATTTTGTTATACAACATGAAAGGAGAGGATAGATACTGATATATAATTAAATTTCCCGCAAATTTTACATAAAAATTTGCGGGAAATCCAGTTATCATCACTTACTTAATATCTTAAACTCAACGCGCCGGTTTTTCGCCCTGCCTTCTTCAGTATCGTTTGGTGCAATAGGCTGGGTAAATGCATATCCTTTTGCATCAAAGCGGGATACATCAATTCCATGTTCCACGAGATATTCAACAACGGATTCTGCTCTTGCCTGGGATAATTTAGTATTGTATTTAAGGGTTCCTGTATTATCTGTATGCCCTGAAATTTCCATTCTTACGGAAGGATTACTGTTCATGAATTTTAAAACCTGTTCAAGCTGAGTATAGGATTCCGGTTTCAGTGTTGCTTTATTTGTTTCAAAGAATATATTTTCAAGTACAACAGTTGCACCAACTTCAACCTTTTCCAATTCGAAATCTTTTTTAATCTCTTCGTCAGGTGATTCACCCGAGATATCAACAATATCAAGGTAGAAAAGATAATCTCTCGCATTGATTTCAACTCCATAAGCTTTTCCTTCAGGCAGCCTGGCAGTATATACACCTGAATCATTGCTGAGTGTAGTTGCAACAACCTTGCTCTGATCAACATCTATAAATTCCATCTGTGCCATAATCCCTTCATGTGTGATGGCATCATATACTTTACCGGTAAGTACAAATGTTGTATCAATTGTCAATGCCTGAGGCATTGTAAAAAATCCGGTTTTTACCGAATCTTGTAAACCCGCTATAAGGATGTCTTTAGTACTCATGATCATTTCTTTTTCAACACCCAGAAAAACAATCCGGTAAATATCTCTGCCGCCCAAACCACCCATCCGGTTGGCGGAGTAATAAGTCGATTTTCCCGTTGTTGGAACGGTATAAAACACATCATCGTCAGGTGTATTGATCGGATAACCTATATTTACAGGGGGGGACCACTCTCCCAGATCATTCTTAACAGATTTAAATACATCATATCCACCCATTGAATTGTGGCCTTTAGAGCTGAAATACAAAGTATTCCCATCGGGAGAAATATGTACACATTCATCATCATATGGTGTATTGATCTTGTTACCCATATTTACTGGCTTATCCCATCTGCCCTGTTTGTTTTTTTCTGCCACAAAAATATCTCTTCCTCCTATAGTTTCTTTTGGATTTGAAGAAACAAAATAAACATATCTCTCATCCGGACTGATACTAACGGTTGTTTCACGATATTTAGTATTAAACCGTCTTGGCAGGGAACGTGGTGAAGTCCATTTACTATCCTTGAGGTTGCTTGCGTAAATGTCACCTCCATCCTTATCCCCCCGATAAATATAAAGTTGTCTGCCATCGGGCGACAAACCAACAGCAGCATTATTATGTTTTGGATGATTAACTGTTTTTTCCATGTTTTCCGCTTCTTGCCACTCACCATCGATTTTTTTCGATCTGTAAATATCCTCGAAAAACTTATTATCATATGCACTTCTTTTGGCTTTCTCATAATGTTGACGGCGGGAAGTAAAATACATCACAGTATCACCCGGAGCAAATATGGAGTTATACTCGTCAGCTTCAGTGTTAATTTTTTCGCCTACATTGTTAATGATCACACGCAGCGGATTTTCCACCAGGACTTTCCCGTTCTGGCATTCCTCAATCAACCGATTAACCCTGACTGATTCCTCTGCAATCTTCTTGGGGGGAAGAGATTCAAGATATTTATTGTATTCTTCAATAGCCCTGTCGAATTCATTGGTCAGGTGGTAAGCCCTTCCCAGAAGAAAATGAATGTCTTTGGTGACATTTTCGTTGATAAGATATGCATTCCTGAGGTATTTTATCGACTCGAACTTATCATCTGAAAAAAGATAACATACACCAATCTTATAATTTAACGCTGCATTCTGATCATTATATTTATTGGCAAACAGATAATATTCCCTGGCATCACGATAGGTACCTGGTCCCGCTTTAAAGAGTTTATCACCCTGGCGTATACTTTTCCATACTTCTTCAAAGTCAGCTTCATTTTCTGTCTTAAATTCACTTCTGGTCACCTTAACAAATTGCTGTGAGTATATAAGACCAGGCAACAACAGGATCAGTACATTTAGCAATATTCGGATTAATATGAATCTCATTGATATGAATTTATATTTATTACTGACATTCTTTAAGATATTCTTTTGCTTCTGTGACACCCAGTTCTCCGGCAGTTTTCCAATCCTGACAGGCACCTTCAATATCTCCAAGTAATTCTTTCACAAATCCCCTGTTCAGGTAAGCATGGCCATAGGTACTATCAATCTTTACTGCCATATCGAGATTTTTCACTGCTTCATTGAGATTATTCATTTTAGCCATGGTACTTCCAAGATTATTCAATGCAAGACAATAATCCTCTTTTAATGATATGACTTTGTTGAAATCTTCCAGCGCACCATCATAATCACCCAGTTGAAATCTTGCACTTCCCCGGTTATTGTAAGCCAAATAGAAAGTCGAATCCAAATTAATAGCAACAGTATAATCATCTACAGCCCCCTGAAAATCCCCCAGTTTCTTTTTAACGCTCCCCATATTATTATAAGCCACAGGAAAGTCGGGATCATAGTTTACTGCCTGGCGATAATCAAAGATGGCACCCTGATAATCACCCAGTAGCCTTTTGGCAGTGCCTCTGTCATGGTATGCCAGGGCATAACCCGGTTGTTTATCGACGGCATAGGTAAAATCAAGTATTGCCGCCTTATAATCACCGGTAACAAGCTTA
This sequence comes from uncultured Bacteroides sp., assembly GCA_964527875.1. Taxonomy (GTDB): domain Bacteria; phylum Bacteroidota; class Bacteroidia; order Bacteroidales; family SM23-62; genus LJUQ01. The sequence continues at coordinate 4,825 of CAZGOR010000323.1, forward strand.
AAAAGGCCTCTGTAATAATAAACAAACGGCTCCTTGAATCCTTTATTAATAGCTGCATCAAGATGACCAAGCACAGCCCGGTTTGAATCACCGTTAAAGCTGGCATAGCCCAGATAAAAAAAAGCTTCGCCCAGAGACGGATCCAGTTCGGTTGCCATTGCAAAATCCTGAATCGCCTCCT
>CAZGOR010000324.1:0-4983 GCA_964527875.1 uncultured Bacteroides sp.
TCACATTATCATGGTACATTAAATTAAAATAATCATCTTCCAATTCAGCAAACAGATTCTTTTGGTCGGCAATGACCAATCTGGATAACAGTATTATAGCTGCTAAAATATGGTATGTATTCTTACTGTAGAATTGTTCCCTGAAATGATTCCAGTAGAGGTATATCTTTTCAGGTTGTTTTTCAGCAATAAGTGTAAGAATTTTTACGCTGTTATACCTGATCGTTTCCTTTTTCTCCTTCAGGTTGTCAATAAGTTCATCGAGAAAAGGTTTATGATCAAGGCACATTTTCTTAATAGCCTCAAGGTCGGGATCTTTATTGGTTAGTAAATGATAAAGTTGTTTTTCCATGGATATAATAACTAAACTGTTTTTAAAGATAATCATTATTTGTTCAGGTCACAGAGGACCATAGAGTGACCATAGAGGTTTTTCTCTGTGTTTATCTATGATCCTCTGTGGTTCTCGGTGACCAATAAAAAAATAATTCTTATCTTAACCTGAAAAATAATTATAAATGAAAAAGAATTTAATAGCCAGGAGATCATTCATTAATAAAGCTGCTATTGCCACTGCTGCTGCAGCTTTAACACCACAAGTGTTTTCCCGGGGATGCATTGAAAATGACAAATCGCCTTTGAACGGCAAGAATGTCCTGTTTGTCTGGGGAGGCTGGATGGGGCATGAACCTGATAAATGCCGTGATATTTTTGTCCCGTGGATGGAATCGGAAGGAGCCAAGGTGACTGTGTCCGAAACCCTCGATGCTTACCTTGAAATGGATAAGAACAAGATTGATCTGATCATACAGGTCTGGACAATGGGGCAGATTACAGGGGAGCAGGAAAAGGCACTGCTTGATGCTGTATCGGATGGTATTGGAATAGCCGGATGGCATGGAGGACTGGGAGACTCGTTCCGGAATAATGTTGCTTACCAGTTCATGGTAGGAGGACAATGGGTTGCTCATCCGGGTGGAGTAATTGATTACAGGGTGAATATTGTTGATCATGAAGATCCCGTCACCAGTGGGCTGGCGGATTTTGATATGCATTCCGAACAATATTTCATGCATGTAGATCCCAACGTTAAAGTATTGGCAACAACCACATTTTCGGATGAGTATGCCGGATGGATCGGTGGTAATGTAATGCCTGTTGTCTGGAAGAAGGCTTACGGGAAGGGAAGGGTATTTTATTCATCACTGGGGCATGTTGCAGCTGATTTCGATGTTCCGGAAGCTTTAGAGATCCAGAAGCGGGGAATCCGCTGGGCCAGCCTTAGCAAGTATGAACCGATGGGGGATTGGAAGAGGCCGGTGTACGTAAGTTTGGGGAAGAAAGGGTAGTGAATGCGGGTTATCTTTGACCGTCTCGGGGATTTTAATGGATACAAGGTCGCAATAGTCCTTATTGCAATGGTGAGTCGTGGGCCATGAGTAGTGAGTGTAGTTGTAATGGTAACAATGGTTTCAGTTATCGCAATTATTGCAGTTGTTCCAAATAGTCCGGTTGGCAAACGGACTATTCTATTTTTTCAAGGGTTGTTGAATGTGTCCGGTTAACAACCGGACTTTTCTATTTCGTTCAACGCTATGGCAAATGCCGATTGACAATCGGCATTAACTTTTTTTCGGTATTCCATGCCCCAACTTCAAAACCCACACTCACCGAGAACCATTCTTCCTAAGCCTTCTTCATGCATACCACGCCCTAACCCTGGGAAGAGTTTCCTTCAGTAGATTGATGGCAATGTTAGCATCCTCCACTACCTGAAAATCGAACATCCCCACGCAGCAAAAATCTGCACCGTTTTCAAAAGCATAACGAAATCCATCATTGGGATGAATAGCCCCTGCACCAAGTACTTTATAGGCGATCCAGGGCTTTTGGACGTTTTTCATATATTCAATGGTTTGTTGGGGTGTAACAGACCAGATGTTATCATTTGTATCGGCACCGTATTCAGGTTCCACGATCTCTTTTGGTCTGGGCTTCCAGTCGGGATCTGTGATAAGCTTGGGTCCGGCTGTCCAGTAATTAGCGCTGTTAAGTGTTTTCATATAGAAATCAGGCTTAGCACCATGCTCCTCGCAAGATATCATTATACGGAGGTCGTGACCTGCCAGTCCTGCAAGTATTCCTTTACTCCTGATATAGTCTACTGCCTGGCACAAAATTTCAGTCTTTCCTCTTGATACGGTATTATCACATATTCCCCCATGGATATAAGCCCCGATAGCTCCGTTATCGACAGCAGCATCTATATCAGGTCCGATTTCATCATCCGTGATCTTGCACTGAGCGATCCAGTGCATTTTACCATCCCTTTTTCTGTATTTCTCAAGGATACGCAATGTATTGGTATCTACCCGTACGATCATGGTGTTGATCCCACAGGCTTCACATAATTTAAAGGTTTCAATGACTTTTTCATCGGTAAAATAGGTCTGAACCAGATGGGAAACATAGATCAGGTCGCGTGAATGGGCAAACCCGCTGATCAGGTTTCCACCGACAATGATCCGGCTGATCTCATAATCCCCGATCTTACCTTTTGGCACTTGTCCTTCAAGTTTGTCCAATCCGGCATAAATAACTGCCTTTGGGGAAGCACCCGTAATGGCATCTACCCGGCTTGGCTGACTGATCAGGTGGTGTTCTTCAAAACTTTCCCATTGCTTTTTCCTGAAAGCAGCATAGATGAATCCTCCCAGGACAGGCAGACTGATAAGGTCTTTCAATAATTCCCTCCTGCCGCGATCTGCAGAAAGATCGGTTTGTTTAACCGATTCTTTGGCCTGTATTGGCCGGAATTTTTCAACTATTCGTTTGATCATCCGGTCAATTCCGAAAGTAAAACATGAAGGTAAAAATGCCAGTAACAGCAATACAGCCATTTCAATCAGTGTCTTATTGACAATCAGATACTGACCCTCTCCGCTGATCTCACTGATATAGCCAATGAAGGGAGGATTTGCAATGTAATAAAGTAGCATCAGGAATGCACCAACACTACTGGTAAATCTTGTTAATACTCCAAGAAATAATCCGAGACCGATCAGGATTAATCCCCAGATGTTTAAAAAATCGACGATTTGTAAGGCCATATCATTGGCTGCCAGGCTGTGAAAGAAACCTGAAAAGATCCATTGCGAATCCATGAGATATACGGCTGATGTCCAGTCGGGTGAGAATAATTTTGCAAGTCCTTCATAAAGGAAATGCCAACCGATAAGTATGCGAATAGTGGTGAGTAAATATTGAAACAAGGTTCTGATTTTATTGTGAGGTGCCAGAACAGAGTTTTTGTCAGACATGGTATCAGGTTTAATTGTTCAGAATAATCAAAGATAAACAATCAGGAAAAAAAAACGAAAAGTAAAATGATCAGACTCCTTTGTGTTTGTGATTTCCTTTGTGTTCCTTTGTGCAATCCTTTGTGCTCCTTTGTGGTTAAATATGCAGAATGTAGTTTGTAATTATATTAATCGTAAATCTCACAATACGCATTTATATAATAAATAGAGAAGATAACAGATAAAGATTTTTCGGGGATATCTATTTTTTTGCCTGGTCATAGTGGAAACAGCATCTATATGCCACATGCGATAAAAACACAATGTTCATCCTGTTTCAGAACTTCTGAAGGTATTTCAGATTCAATAGGTTTATGTGCCGATTGTATTAAGAAACATTACGAAAAGATTGAGAACAGGTTGGAGCGTATACATGAAGCCATTCGTTCTCAGTTTAGCTTGCCTGGAAAACCAGTAAAGGATCCCGGTGGAATTACCTGTTCAATATGCATGAATGAATGCATGATAGGGGAGGGGCAAAAAGGATTTTGCGGTCTGAGGGTAGTGTCGGATGGAAAACTTATGCACCTTGGCGGAACAGAAAAGAAAGGTATTCTCAGCTGGTATCGTGATCTACTACCTACAAATTGTGTGGCCAGTTGGATTTGTGAAGGAAGCGATCAGAGGGGATTTCACAATCTTGCCGTCTTTTACAAAGCCTGCAGTATGAACTGTCTGTTTTGCCAGAATTGGCATTTCAGGCAGATCAATCCGGAAAAAGAAAAACCTGTTACAGCCGAAGAACTGGCATCTTATGCTGATTCCAGTACATTCTGCGTTTGTTTTTTTGGTGGAGATCCATCTCCTCAGATGCCCCATGCATTGAGAACATCGGAATACCTTGCTGAAAAAGGTATCAGGATATGCTGGGAAACAAACGGGATGATGGCAAGAAAGTATCTTGATCAGGCAGTCAATCTCTCTCTGAAAACCGGAGGATGTATTAAATTTGACCTGAAAGCATTTGATGAACATTTGCACAAAGCCCTCACGGGGATCAGCAACCGGCCGGTACTTGAGAATTTTACAAGGGCCGCTGGACGATTTAGTGAAAGGCCTGGTAACCCTCTGGTGGTAGCCAGCACATTGCTTGTTCCAGGTTATATCGAAACGGATGAGGTATATCAGATTGCCAGGTTTATTGCCGGAATTAATCCTGATATCCCCTATTCACCACTGGCTTTTGCTCCTCAGTTCTATATGTCTGATATGACCTTTACATCTGCAAGACAGGCGAAAGAAGCTGAAAAGGCTGCATATGAAGCTGGCCTGATGAATGTCCATATCGGAAACAGACATTTGTTGGGGCTATAAATGGTTCAAAATTCAAGGGTTCGAGGATTCAAGGTTCAAGGAATCAAGGGATGCAAGGAAGCAAGGTCGCAATTGTTTCAATTATAGTAGAGTCACAGGTTCAGTGAGACTGTTTATTCAATTCGCTGCGCTCGCCTGGATAAGCTGTTATTTTCTACTTTATCGTAAATCACAGAACCCTTCACACCCTTTCTCCCAGAACCCAAACATACTAATTTGCGAATTTGCCAATTGCTTGCACCCGCAAGGCCACAAACCTGCCTGCATCGCCTTCGCGAAGCTACGGCAGAGCGAGGCCGGCAGGCAGGCA
>CAZGOR010000325.1:0-4979 GCA_964527875.1 uncultured Bacteroides sp.
CATTCATTGATTGTTTAAAAATAATACTACCTCCTGATCTATTTATTTGAATATCTAGATCGTTTGAATGTACCCGGAGCAGGAGTGTTTCAATATATCTCCTTCAGGTCTGCCAGTGCCGTAATCACATCACTGATTATTATCCTTCTTTTTGGTAACAGGATCATTCGTTTCCTGCAGAAGAAACAGATTGGTGAGTCCGTCAGGGATCTCGGGCTGGAAGGTCAAAAACAGAAACAGGGTACCCCAACAATGGGAGGACTGATCATACTTGCATCCATTCTTATTCCAACACTGTTATTCGGTGATCTCGAGAATATCTATGTCATATTGATGCTGATCACCACTGTGTGGCTTGGATTTATTGGTTTTCTTGACGATTATGTAAAAGTCTTCAGGAAGAGCAAGAAAGGTTTGAAAGGTAAAACGAAGATTCTCGGCCAGGTTGTACTGGGTATTGTTGTGGGATTAATCCTTTTCTGGCACAGGGATGTTGTTGTAAGAGAAAAGGTGATACTAGAAAATGGTGAGCCCAAGATGGAGATTATCCAGGGGAGTGGACAGGATGAAGAAATTGAGGTTTTTGTAACAAGGGATGTAAAATCAACAAAAACCACTATTCCTTTCCTGAAAGATAATGAGTTCGATTATGCTTATATTATTGGTTTCCTGGGAGAAAAAGCTTCCAAAAAATGGTCGTGGATCGTCCTTATCCTTGCCGTGATCCTGATCGTTACAGCTGTGTCGAACAGTGCTAACATGACTGACGGACTTGATGGTCTGGCAACCGGCACATCCGCCATTATAGGGACTACGCTGGGTGTTCTTGCCTACTTATCGGGTAACATCGTGTATGCTGATTATCTGAATATTATGTATATCCCCTATACGGGTGAACTTGTTATATACATGAGTGCTTTTATTGGTGCAACAGTAGGATTCCTCTGGTATAATTCTTACCCTGCACAGGTTTTTATGGGTGATACAGGAAGCCTTTCACTGGGTGGGATTATTGCTGTTTATGCCATCATCATCAGAAAGGAATTACTAATTCCTATCCTTTGCGGGATATTTTTCATCGAAAGCCTCTCGGTAGTCATACAGGTCGGCTGGTTCAAATATACTAAAAGAAGAACAGGTGAGGGACGAAGGATTTTCAGAATGGCTCCTTTGCACCATCATTACCAGATATTAGGTTATACTGAACCTAAAATTGTGACGAGATTCTGGATTGTGGGGCTCATGCTTGCTGTCGTTACAATTGTAACACTAAAGATAAGATAAAAAAATAATAGCCAATGGACAAACGAATAGTTATTCTGGGTGCCGGAGAGAGTGGTACAGGAGCAGCGATCCTGGCCAAAAAACAGGGATATGATGTTTTTGTTTCAGACAATGACATCATCAAGCCCAAGTATAAAGAAATGCTCTATGATTATGAGATTCAGTGGGAGGAAGAGAAACATACCGAAAAACTTATCCTGGATGCAGACGAGATAATTAAAAGTCCTGGTATACCGGAAAGGAGTGCGATTGTTCAGGCAATCAGAAAGAAGGGTATTCGGATCATTTCAGAAATAGAGTTCGCTGCCCGGTTCACCGATGCGAAAAAGATATGCATCACCGGAAGTAATGGTAAAACAACCACTGCATCTTTGATCCATCATATGATGAGAAAGGCGGGATTGAATGCCGGGATAGCCGGTAACATCGGAAGAAGTTTTGCCCAACAGGTTGCAGAGGAGGTTTGTGATTATTATGTTCTTGAGCTCAGCAGTTTCCAGCTCGATGGTCTTTATGAATTCAAGGCTGATATCGCTATATTACTAAATATTACCCCTGATCATCTCGACAGGTACGATTATAATCTTCAGGAATATGTTGATTCGAAATTCCGGATTATGCATAATCTGTCCGAAGACGAATTTTTTATCTTCTGCTCGGATGATGAAATCACCATCAAAGAACTTGAAAAGATTGTCACGAAGGCTAAGCAACTTCCGTTTGCACGCCGTAAGAAAGATAAAGAAGTAGCTTATATCGACGATGAAGACAGGCTCAGGATTGAATTTGACAACGTGAATTTTGCCATGTCTGTTTCTGACCTGATCCTGAAGGGGATGCATAATCAATATAACAGCATGGCAGCAGGTATTACGGGGAATGTATTGAGAATAAGAAAAGATCTTATCAGGGAAAGCCTGATGGATTTCCAGGGTGTGGAACATCGGCTGGAGAAAGTGTTAAAGGTTCATGGAATACAGTTTATCAATGACTCAAAGGCAACAAACGTTAATTCTTCATGGTATGCCCTGGAGAGTGTTCAGGGTAGAATTGTATGGATTGCAGGGGGTGTGGATAAAGGTAATGACTATAATCCGCTGATGGATCTGGTAAAAGAGAAAGTTAAGGCACTTATATGTCTTGGAAAAGATCATGCCAAACTTCATAAGGCTTTTGATGGTGTGATTGAAACCATTGTTGATACGAATAATATGAAGGAAGCAGTCAGGACTGCATATTTCCTTGCAAGCAATGGTGATACAGTATTGTTATCACCTGCATGTGCAAGTTTCGATCTTTTCGAAAATTATGAAGATCGTGGATGGCAATTTAAAGAAGCCGTAAGAGAACTCTGATATGACAACAGGATTAAAAAAATATCTGGGAGGTGATCTGATCATATGGACAGTCGTGTTCATGTTGTCGCTTTATTCACTTCTAGCGGTATACAGTACCTCCGGGATCCTTATTTTCCGGAACCCGGGGATCAGTTCAACCTATTATATTACAAAACATGCTCTTTTCCTGACAGGAGGCTTGGTTTTGATATATATCACGCATCTGATACCGTACCGCTATTTTTCCAGGCTTGCCCAGCTTATGCTGATTATAGCCGTTCCGTTACTGCTGGTAACGCTGTTTTTCGGGGAGGATATTAATAAGGCATCAAGGTGGCTTGAAATACCTGTTATTGGTATGACCTTTCAGACATCAGATTTTGCAAAACTGGCATTGGTCATGTATGTTGCCAGAGTATTATCACAGGAACAGGAAAATATCAGGGATTTTTACCGGGCATTTCTCCCTGTGATTTTCCCGGTAGGAATTGTATGTGTACTGATTCTGCCGGAAGACCTGTCGACAACATTGATCCTTTTTATGACATGTGTTGTGTTGATGTTTGTGGGAAGGATACGGACACGTTATCTTCTTGTACTCTTCCTGGCCGGAATTTTCCTGATCAGCACTTATGTGACCATTGTCATTTTGACCGAAAAAGAAACAAGAGTGGGTACCTGGAAGAACAGGATTGAAAGTTATTTTGATAAAAATACTGAAAACTATCAGGTTGAGCAGGCAAAAATTGCCATTGCCAGTGGTGGATTATTCGGCAAGTTTCCTGGCAACAGTACCCAGAGAAATTTTATTCCGCATCCCTATTCGGATTTCATATATGCTGTCATCATTGAAGAATACGGGTTGTTGCTTGGAGCAATACCCATCATGTTAATGTACCTGATATTGTTATACAGGGCGGGTGTGATGTTAAGGAAAAGCACCAGGGCTTTTCCTGCTTTTCTGGCTGTTGGGTTGACCCTGGGACTGGTGCTTCAGGCCATGGTTCACATGGCCGTGGCGGTAAATTTATTCCCGGTCACGGGTCAACCATTGCCCCTGATCAGTATGGGAGGCACATCAATGATGTTTACCTGCATATCCCTGGGTATGATCCTGAGTGTAAGCAAAGGATTAAAAGAACAGGAGGGACATATTGAGCCGGAACAGGAATAAAAAAGTCATTATCAGTGGAGGGGGAACAGGCGGACATGTTTTCCCGGCCATTGCTATAGCAGATGCATTGAAAGAAAGATTGCCGGATGTAGAAATACTGTTTGTTGGTGCTGAAGACCGGCTTGAGATGGAGAAAGTGCCGGAAGCCGGATACAGGATCATAGGTTTGCCGGTTGAAGGATTTAAAAGAAAATTGACGTTCAGAAATATAGTTGTTGTTGCAAAATTGCTTAAAAGCCTGGTGATATCAGGAAGGATCATAAAAGAATTCAGGCCGGACGCCGTTGCCGGAGTCGGGGGATATGCCAGTGGTCCTGTGTTAAGGGCTGCTAGCCGGAAAGGTATACCCATACTTATACAGGAACATAATTCTTTTGCAGGATTAACAAATAAACTGTTAGCAAAAAGAGCAAAAAAGATCTGTGTGGCATTTGAAGGAATGGAAAAATATTTTCCGGGTGAAAAAATCACTCTAACCGGTAATCCGGTACGAAAGGAAATAAAAGAAATGAAAGAAACAAATCTTAAAACGGAAGGTTACAATTATTTCGGTCTGGTTAAAAACAGAAAGATCATGCTTGTTTTGGGGGGCAGCCTTGGTGCACGAACGATCAACGAAGGAGTCATGAATAATCTTGAGATGATCAGGAAAAGTGATATACAAATTTTGTGGCAGTGTGGGCAGTATTATCATGAGGAGGCAAAGCAGGCTGTTAATGATCTGGCTTTGAAAAATGTGATCCTGACAGATTTTATATCAAGGATGGATCTTGCTTATGCTGTGGCTGATATTGTTATTTGCAGGGCGGGGGCCATTACAATTGCCGAGCTTTGTCATGCCGGCAAACCTTCCATACTGGTCCCCTCTCCCAATGTGGCAGAAGACCATCAGACAAAGAATGCCATGGCACTTACCGGAAAATCGGCAGCCATCCATTTGCCAGACAGGGAGGCTGTTGAAAAGATGATCCCGCTGGCATTTAATCTGCTTAATGATATAAGCAGGATAAAAGAAATGTCGGTGAATGTATCGAAGCTGGCCATAGAAAATTCGGCGGGAAAGGTGGCAGAAGAGATTATTGCGTTGATGGGGGATTGACGGGAGATGGTTATACCATGATTCAGCGTTATGTCATCCTGAAGCACCGAACTTGCGCTGCAAGATTCATAATAAATTGACATCT
>CAZGOR010000326.1:0-4959 GCA_964527875.1 uncultured Bacteroides sp.
ATACACCTATGAGTAACAACAAACAAAAAGCATTGATTCATTATCATGTTTTATTCATTATCTTTCTTTTCCTCATCCCGGCGGGTAATATTTATGCCCAGAGAATAACCATTGATGGCAATACTTTCAGGGTATACGGAAAAGAAATTTTCATGAACGGCGTTAATACTCCCTGGGATAACTGGAATGATTTCGGAGGTAATTATGACCATAACTTCTGGGACACAGAATTTCAGGAAATCAGGCAGGCCGGAGGCAACTCAAGCCGGATATGGATAAGCTGTAACGGTGATGTGGGAATCGACATCAGTACGGATGGTCAGATCAGTGGTGCCACACAGGCACACTGGGAGGATCTTGATGATATGTTTTCACTGGCTGCTGAACACCAGGTCTATATTATGGCTACCCTGACCTCCTTCGATCATACAAAGAATACATACAACAAATACCAGTGCTGGCGGAATATGCTGTCAGATTCTGCAAATGTGGGAAGTTATATTGATAACTATGTGATTCCATTCATTAACCGGTATAAAGACAATCCATATCTCTGGTGTGTTGATGTCTGCAATGAAATTGAATGGATGCATGAAAATGCCGAATGCGGTAACATTCCATGGGAGAATCTGCAATATTTTGTTGCAAGGGTGGCAGATGCTGTCCATAAGAACAGTACCGTGCTTGTAACACTGGGCAGTGCAGCCGTTAAATGGAACAGTGATTGCTCCGGTTGCGAAGGGAACTTCTGGAGTGATCAAAATTTACAGGCACAGTATGACTCCCCGGGAGCATTTCTTGATTTTTATTCACCCCATTATTATGGCTGGGTGGTACGGTGGTTTGGTAATTTTGCCCTTGATAAGACACCGGATGACTATGGCATAAATGACCGCCCCTGTATGGTGGGAGAAAATCCTGCCAATGGTGTTTTCACCCAGAATACTTCCGGCCAAAATGTCCTTGCTGTTCCCATCAATGAGGCATTCATAAAGGCATACCAGCAGGGATGGAAAGGCCTGCTGGTATGGACATCGAACGGGGTGGATGGTAACGGAAGCCTGGACGATTGCGGCGCCGGACTCACTGCTTTCCGGACCCAGTATCCTGAATTGGTATCCCCGGACTCCACCAATAACAGAACCAGTGTAATATCCGATTTGAAATATGGCATATGGCCTAATCCTGCAAAAGACATCGTTCATATTAAACGGCCTGCCGAAAGTGAAGTTGAAGTGGAAATTTTTGATTTGTTCGGGAAAATGGTTTACAGCTCAGTATTCCGGTCATTTGAAGAGCCGGTCCTGGACATACAGTCATTCCATCCCGGATTATATGTTGTACTGCTGAATTCAGCCCGGGAATTGAACCGGATAAATCTGCTGATATTATAGGCTTCACCGTCACGGCTAATTCCTTACCCGAATTTTAGAAGTCCATGCATATCATTAATTTACAAGAACGTGCTCTGTTTTTCTCTACACTCCCTCACTCTGTGTATAATTGTTCCGTTTACTCACCGGGTGACTGGCAGTCACCCGGTGAGTCAGTATTTAGCTAAAAAGTTCTTTGATCTTATGAATTTTATTCTTCAATTCTTATAAACCATGGAAAACAATACTTCTCAAAATCAAAACCCACAGGTAATATCCTATTTAACGCTGAGAAAAGCCGTAGGTATACTTGGTATCTCATTTCCTGTAATAGTTGTGGTTGGATCGGTGGTTTTTGGCGGTTGTGAAGGGATTCAGAGTTCCATCAGTTGCTATTACCACACCAATATGAGAAACATTTTTGTCGGCATTCTCTGTGCCATTGCTTTATTCTTATTTGCTTACAAAGGTTACGATAAAAGAGATGCTATTGCGGGTAATCTGGCATGCATATTCGCTCTCGGTGTAGCTTTCTTCCCTACATCAGTTGCTGAACCTATTATACCTTGCATTCCATATCCTTTTGAGAATCATATAATAAGCTCAATCCATTTTATCTCAGCAGGGGGATTTTTTCTTGTAATAGCATACTTCTCGATCTTTCTGTTTACAAAAAAGGATCAGAATCCCACAAAAATGAAGTTAAAAAGAAACAAGCTTTACCGGATATGCGGCTATATCATACTGGGCTGTATTCTCTTAATAGCTGTTTATTCAAACTGCCAGAGATTTAATTGCTGTCAGGGCCTTCAAAAATATGATCCGATATTCTGGCTTGAGTCGATGGCTTTATGGGCATTCGGTATTTCGTGGCTTACCAAGGGAAATACTATTATGACCGATAGTTAAATTTAGCTTTACTCACCGGGTGCACTTGGAGTGTACTCACCGGGTGACTGGCAGTCACCCGGTGAGTGATAAAAATACCGGATTGTTTTTTACCTTGCTTAAAAATTAACGTATTATAAGTAAAGCGTTGCACTATAAATCCGGTTAAGTTATTGAATTATAAAATGTTTTTACAGAGCCATGCCGCGGCACGGCTCTGCAAATTACTTATTATCAGTCTCGTTGATTTAATAGCATAACGGTTTTATCAGAAATTAAAAAAAATGATTTGGATACCGGTAATTTAATCAAATCCTGTATTAACAGGGATGAGACAGCTTTCAGATCACTCATCAACCAATATTCTGACTTCGCATTCGCTGTGGCATTCAGAATCATGAATGATGAGGAAGAGTCAAATGATATTGTACAGGAATCATTTATCACGGTCTGGAATAAAATAGGGGATTTCAATACCGAAAAAAAATTCAGCAACTGGCTATACAGGATCATTGTGAATAAATGTTATGATTCACTCAGAAAGAGGAAAAGAATGCAACTGGTTTATCCTGATGCAAACGGCTGGAGTATACCTGGGTTATACAGTGAAAGTAATCCGGAAGGAAAACTGGATAACAGAGAGATTGGTAAGATGATACGCCGGTTAACATTCAGATTAAGCACAAAACAAAAGATCGTATTCATCCTGAGTGAACTGGAAGGTTTGTCACATGACGATATTGCCAATATAACAGGCATGGCAAAAACAATCATAAAAAGTAATCTTAATCACGCCCGCCGGAAGATCGGTGAAATGATTAAAAAACATATATAAAAATGAATGACCAGGAAAAATATCTTAAAATAATCAAAGCCCTGAAGCGTAACAAGCCCGTTTTACCCGGCAAGGAGAAATTGACAGATAATATCATGAAAAGGATTCAGGGATCAGAGAAAAAAACCACTTTACATGAAAAACTTGGCAATTATCTTTTTGGCTGGGCCGATATTAGCTGGATCCGGGGTGCAATGGCTGCTGCCGCTGTTCTTTTTATCGGGATCTTCATCATTCAACAAATTATGATCACAAACAGAATAAATAATCTTGAAAAACAGCTGATCAGAACAGTAAATACAATTAACAGCCATGAACCGGACCTGGGAATCATGCAGAAAGTTCTCCTGAATCTCGTTGTTAAAGACCAAATGATGGAGGATAGTATTACCGTATCCACGTCTGACCTGGAAGAATTATTGAATTCCTATCTGGAATTGCAGGAAAATTATGAAAACCTGAAACAGAATTCCGGACTGGAACCTTATTTACAAAAAAAGATTAAACGCAGACTTGAGGAAACTGCCGGTGATGATAAATCAGAATTAAAACTTTAATACAATGAAACGGAAATTTAAAATATCTCTTCTATTAATATCTATGATCCTGTTTTTCTCATGTGATTATGAAACACATGTCATTAACACGGTTCATGAGGATGGCTCTGTTACCAGGAAAGTTGTCGTGAAAAACGAAAGCCACAGAACTTTTGAACCGGATAAATTCAGGGTACCCATCGACAGCACCTGGCAAACTGAGATCATTATTGATGTTGATGAAAATAATGATACTACCTGGATCCTGACCGCTGAAAAATATTTCGCCAGTGTGGAAGAAATAAATGCAGCATACAAAACGGACAGCGGGAGTAACCGGGATTTGCAAAGAAGTGCTGCATTCTCAAAAAAGTTCAATTGGTTTACCACCATTTTCAGGTTTAGTGAAACGATTGAAAGAATCCTGACTGTTACCTGTCCTATGTCAGATTTTTTAACAGATGAAGAATTGAAATTTGTCTACCTGCCGGACAAAGTCCGGGAAGACCTGAAGAATGGACCTGACAGCATAAGGATCAAAGAGATGGCAGACACCATTGAGGTGAAATCAGAACAATGGATATGGACAACCTTTGCCATGCAATGGATTGAAATTTTTTATGACCTTTTTGGGGATGATCCTGAACTGAGAATTGATAAGGAAGAAATGATATCAAAAGTACCACAATTTATCCAACAGCTCAGTGATGAAGAAGGTGATAGTTTGGCTCAGTTTTTCATTCCTGTCCTGGGTGAGGAATTTTACTACACATTCGAGACTGAAATAGACAGTTCTGTATCCGTATTAGAAGACACAATCAATATTTTCCTGTCGGTCAATAATTACGATATGGAAATAAGAATGCCGGGCAGGATCATTGCATCCAACGGATATGCCGATACAAATCCTGATTCTGAAGAAAGTATCGGCATCCTCTGGACAGTACAAGGAGATTATTTCCTGACAGAACAATATGAAATGTGGGTTGAATCGCAGGTTCCCAACTACTGGGCATGGGTTGTTACTGCTGTATTTGTTCTTTTCGTGATTACAGGATTGGTGGTCAGGTCAAAAAAAGAAAGGCCTGAGTAATAGATACGGCACCAAATTGACATTTCGAATAAAATAATCCCAAAGGATTCGTGAATTCGTGAATTCGTGAATTGGTGAATTCGTGAATTGGTGAATTCGTGAATTGGTGAATTCGTGAATTCGTGAATTGTTTGCTACGCAAACATTCGCGAGCGGGATGTGCCTGCCGGCCTCGCTCTGCCGTCCGCGTGCCGCCAAAGCTTTAGCGGAGGCGCAAGCTTCGCGAAGGCGATG
>CAZGOR010000327.1:0-4520 GCA_964527875.1 uncultured Bacteroides sp.
TACTTTCACATACATTTTCAGCAAAGCTTATTTCATATGGTTGAAAGTTATGAAATGAAGCCAGTTCAATAACACCCAATACTTCATCCTGGTTAACAAGCGGAACGATTAAAAGATATTTTGGATTGGCATGTCCCAATCCCGAAGTTACATTTAGATATGAATCCGGAATATCTGAGAGATAAATACTTTGCCTTTCAAGTGCACATGTTCCTATCAGACCTTCTCCCCATTCAATCTTCCTGTTTGCAAATTTCCTGCGGTTATATGCATAGCCGGCTTTCATATCAAAAAATTTTCCCTGACCTTCCACTTCCTCTAAAAGAAAAAAACCACATTGATTGGCATTCAGGTATTTGACCATGTTGCTGATCAAATTGTAAGAAAATTCCTCGATGTTATCAGTATGATAACGAAGTAATTCACCAAATTTTGCAAGACCTTCAGATACCCAATTGCGTTGATAATCCTCATGTTTTCTTTTATTTTCCTCATTAATATTATTCTTAAGATAGGTCCTCAAATTATTAAGCGATCTTTCAAGATCGGATGAATCTTCATCTATATGAATTTTCTCATCTAATTTATTGTCCATCAGGTTATTAATATATTCAAGTATCTTCTTGTTCTTTGATAATTCATTGTGATGAATTTCATAATTTTTTTTCTTGAACGCATTTATTGATTTGCCTGTCAGATAACCAATAATTCCTCCCGCAATGGGCAGCAAATCCATAAGATATTGTACTGGCATGATCCTGTGCAATCGGGCAAATCCTCCAATTGTAAATGAACAATTACCGTTTATAGTATGGATAATGAAAGATATCAGGGGAATAATCATGCCATATAATACTCCATAGATTGTATAACGAATAATCCGATCTTGATACCCTGATCCTGACATTTGATTGGCTTTACCAGGATTAAAAATACTTATTATTCATATAATATGGTATGCTGTTGAAGGGAAATTTTGGCAGGATATCGAATTCCCTTGATTAAACAGGTAAGACCAAAATATTAAAATGATTTCTCAATCGCGAATATAAACCATTTATCATATTAAAGGCGGTGGAACCTAATGAGATAGATTATCTGTAAGGGATGATTTAAATCATCCGATATCCAATATATACTGGCTTTCTGTTATATTTACACAAGATTTTCTGTGAACAAAAGGATCGTAAAATGAATATCCATTTCTAAATGTGATCAGCAAGGAAGGATTATATATCTTTGATCGCTTAATGAATCAGACTCAAAAACAATTACCGGGGAAAATAGCTGATGTTTTACTTTATTTTTCGAAAGAAATATATCAGAGCAACAAGTTTACTCTGCCTTTAACCCGACGTGAGCTTGCTCAGTTTGCAGGTACCACTAAAGAAAGTTTTATCCGTACACTAACTGAATTCCGGAATGATAAGATAATTATGCTCAATGGTTCGGAAGTGGAAATAATCAGTTTAGATATTAGTAATACTTTGAGTGAGTTTGGCTAATTTTCATTTCAATGAAAATACTAATTGTAGACGACATCTTTACCAACCGCTTACTATTAATTGAATTAATTAGAACTCTCGGACATGAATATGCCCAGGTTGAGAATGGAAAAGAAGCAATTGAGGTTATGAAGCGCGAGGATTTTGATCTCGTGTTAATGGATGTTGAAATGCCTGTCATGAATGGACTGGAAACTGTCATTTACATAAGAGAGAATTTCCCTTACCCAAAAAACAGGATCCCGATCGTGGCTCTTACCGCTCATGATCCACAGTTATTTTTTGAAGATTTTAAAGATACAGGATTTGATAAGCTTCTTACAAAACCTTATAATATTGAAAAACTTTCCGGTATCATCAATGAGTTAATCCCCGGACATTAAAAATGTTGAAGGCATATATGACCTGTTAACTCCCGGATAAATATATAAGATTTGCAATCATTTCAAGATTCCTTGCATCTGTATCATCAAAATGATCGGGAATATGACTGTCAATATCCAGTACACCTGTGATGTGATCCGTTTCATCTATAAGGGGGACCACTATTTCTGATCTGGAACGCGAATCACAGGCTATATGTCCGGGAAACTTATGTACATCGGGTACAACGATCGTTTTTTGATTGTTAATTGCTGCCCAGCAAACCCCACGATTTTTTTCAAGCACCTGGCAGGCAAGAGGTCCCTGATAAGGGCCAACAACAAGGTTACCGTCATCCAAAAGATAAAAGCCTGTCCACAAAGTGCCATCCATTTTATGTTGCAACACTGCTGCCATAGTAGACATACGGACTGTTGTATTTGGGCTTTTCTGAAGAAGTTCTTTTAGTTGAAGAAAAATTCTATAGTATCGATCCTCTTTCCTCTCCCTGGCAGTTTTCATTGTCGATGATTCAAAAAATATCCTTTATAACCTGTCTGTTCCCATTAAATTCAAAGGTATCACCCTTTTTTAATCCGTCCATTGCTTTGAAGAGAGGTACCATTGGTGAGATAGCATAATAAGTTTGTCCATCAACATTGATCTTTCCGGCACTTATTGAAATAAAAAAACGGCAGGAATCAGTTACAATGATTGATCCGAATTCAGCAACCTTATTTATATTATTTGCATTGATTTTTTGGAGCACCATATATTCAGAATGTGCTTTCTGATATTGTGCGGATAACATATCACGCTTACTGATCAATTGGTCACGAAATGAATCATAACGATCTTTATTTGGACCATACTCATTCAGCGCTTGCTGAGTATCATTCATTGCTGCTTTCGCACTGTCAACAATTTTTTTCTGAACCTGCTGACATTCGCTAAGTAATCTGGTTTTCAATCCTATATAATCTTTCTCCTTCATCCCAGGTGATTTTTTTTCGGCAAATTCGATGTCCTGTTTTGTAAATGACAAACTAAACAATGTTAAATTAGCGCATAAAATAACTCTGCTAATTGGTTGCTGGTTAATATTGAAACATTTGAATATAAGGGTGTTAGTAATTGGCTATTCAGGATTAATTCAGCTTAAAGCAATATTAGTAATCAAATAACGTGTTAAAAAACTCACAACCAGATGTCAGTAACCAACAACCATCAGGTTAATTTTGTTTAGAATAAATGAAAACAGAAATAAAGATTATTCTCAAAATTAATAAAATGAAAGCTCATTTTCCAAAAAATCTGCTATTTGTTGTACATTATTTGTTATTTTTTTCATTTCTGCATGCACAGGATAGATCTGATCGGCAGGAATATATTCCGGACGGATGCACGAGTATTACAGTAGGCAGACTGGCAACTGCCGACGGATCAGTGATCACTTCCCACACTGATGATAGTCACCGTACCCGTTCATGGATCAACATAGTACCCATGCAAAAGCAAATTTTTGATGAAACAGCTCCGGTGTATAAAAGGATTCCTTATGATTCACTGGCAATGCCTGTATATAAGCATATTAAAATCGGTGAGATCCCTCAGGTGAATATCACATTTGGGTATATCAATACTGCATATCCGTGTATGAACCAGTACCAGGTTGGGATAGGAGAATCAACTTTTGGTGGGAGAGGAGAACTGCAATCTGACTCAGGATTAATCGATTGTCAGAGATTATGCCGGTTAATCCTTGAAAGAAGTAAATCAGCCAGGGAGGCTATCATTCTGGCAGGTGAATTGACTGGCAAATACGGTTGGAGGGATTATGGTGAATGCCTTACCATCAGTGATAAAAATGAAGTATGGCATTTAGAGATACTGGGGTCTGGTAAAGGCAGGATTGGATCTGTCTGGGCTGCACAGAGAGTTCCGGATGATCATGTATCTGTAAATGCAAATGCAAGCAGGATCATGGAAATTGATCTTTCTGATCCTGATCACTACCTTGCATCAGATAATGTCTATACATTGGCTGAAACAAATGGTTGGTGGGATGAAACACAAGGCCCGTTCAGATTTTGTTATGCCTATGCTCCTGAGAGCCGGACATCATTTGCATCAAGACGGCGTGAATGGAGAGTGCTGGATTTTACAGCACCTTCCCTGAACCTGGATCCGAATGCAGAAAACTATCCATTTTCAGTTAAACCAGATCAATCCATCACACTTGAATTTCTGGTCCTCATCTTTAAAGATTACTTTGAAGGAACCGACTTTAATTTTGTTAAAAATATAACTGTGACGAACGACAGTGGAAAAACTGTTATCTCACCGTTTGCCAATCCTTTTATGCCTTATGATATGAATAAGGTATTTAAAATTAATGGGGGCTGGGGCTGGCGAGGAGAACGAACCATTGCCAGGTGGTATACAATGTATGCCACAATTATCCAATCGCGTAATTGGCTCCCGGATGAGATCGGAGGAATAACCTGGCTGGCCATGGATAATGTTGCTACATCAATATATATTCCAATTTATTGTTCAGTAACAGATATTCCCGAACCATACAAAACACCCGGAAGACCAAATGGATATACCACAGAATCAGCATGGTGGGCTTTTAACCGGCTCGGAACA
>CAZGOR010000327.1:4530-4949 GCA_964527875.1 uncultured Bacteroides sp.
ACCGCCCAGAGATGGGGAGATATGAGACATGATGTGGAAGCTGTATGGAAACCATGGCAGACAGAATTGTTCCGGAACCAAAAACAGATAGAAGAGGAAGCACTTAAATTCTATGAACCTGATCATCCTGATAAAACAATCAGGTTCCTGACAGATTATACCAATGATTGGGGCTATAAAGTTGTCAAAAAAGCCTGGGAACTGGGAGATTTTCTCTGGACCAAATATGACGAGCTATTTTAATTGTAAATTTATGAATTTATAAATGATGCTCTGTGAACCTCTGATAATCTCAGTGATACTCTGTGGTTAACCACACTCAAAACTCTCACACTAAACTCAACTTTTTACTGAAACTCGTGAATTGTGAATTGTGAGTAGCAAACTTAGAACTTTAAATTGATAGCATGGAGCATGGA
>CAZGOR010000328.1:0-4939 GCA_964527875.1 uncultured Bacteroides sp.
AAACATTTTTCTCGTTCAGCTAACAATGGATCTGGGCACAGGGGAATATACTACCGATAGATGTGGCGGTGCTTGTGCTCAGGCTTTGAAAGAAGGATTTCCCGATGTCAGGGAGGCTGTCAGGGTCAGATCAACAGGAGAGTTATTATTATCCTGTCATCCTCATATGGCAGACAGTAGTGATCAACAGATCAATCCGATTGAAAATAGATTCATCGAGAACGGAGTAGATGCTGTCGACCCGGCATTTTTTCAGGTATTTAGTTTTCCATTGCTTAAAGGAGATCTCCAATCAGCGCTTACGGAGCCTAATTCCATTGTCATCACAAAAAAAATGGCCGAAAAATATTTTGGGGAAGAAGATCCGATGGATCAGATTATCCGTATAAATCAGAAATACGAATTTAAGGTAACAGGAGTTGTTGATGAATACCCCGAAAATTCAACTATATTATTTGACTTTCTTGTACCATTTTCATTTCTGGCTGATTTGGGCTGGGAAATTAACAGTTATCAAGGGAATCCATTCTATACTTTTATTCTTCTGAATAATCCTGAGGATTATAAAGAATTGAGTAAACAATTACCGGGATTTTTTTCAGGTCTTGTCGAGTCCGATATAAAAGTTGTTCAGAAACTTCTACCCTTTTCAAAAATGCACTTTTTTGGAGAAGGACACGGCTTCTATGGTGTACTTTTATTTTCGATCCTGGCCTTTCTCATTCTGATCATAGCCTGTATCAACTTCATGAACCTTTCCACAGCAAGGTTCTTAACACGAACGAAAGAAGTGGGAATCAGAAAGGTTGTTGGTGCATCCCGCAGTCAGCTTATCAGACAGTTTATCGGCGAGACCATGTTCATGGCTTTTCTTTCGATTAATATTGCCATACTGGCAGCAGATATCATTTTGCCTTCCTTTAATAAGCTGCTGGGAACCGAATACCCCCTGACCCTGCCCCTTACAAATGCTGTCTTTTTTATTTTTCTGTTCGTTCTCATGCTCATAACAGGATTGATTGCCGGCAGTTATCCTGCATTTTTTCTCTCATCCTTCAAACCTGTTAATGTTTTAAGAAAAACCTTGACCACGGATTCAAGAGGAGGCTTATTAAGAAAAGTGCTCGTTGTTGTTCAGTTTACCTTTTCCATTGGTTTTATTATTGCTACAATAGTTGTTTTTCGTCAGTTTAATTATTTACAATCCTCCAATCTTGGAGTAAACCGTGAGAATATCATTTATCTGCCTGTCAGGGGTGAACTGGAAAATAATTATGACCATTTCAGGCAGGATTTACTGGCAAATCCGGACATCATTTCAGTTACATCCGGATCCCATGTTCCTGTATTCGTCGACAATGGAGAAGTGACCTGGGGATTAAAGTCAGAAGACATCAATGACCTCGCCCGGTTGCTATGGGTTAGTTATGATTTCCAGAACACTTTTGATATTAACCTGACTGAAGGCAGATTCTATTCAACGGAATATCCTACCGACAGTGTGGATAAAATTATCGTGAATGAAGCAGTGACCAGGAAACTGGAAATGGAGGAACCAGTCGGTAAAACATTTTATTTATTTGAAGAACCATACACCATTATTGGTGTGGTAGAAGATTTTATCTCATTCCCTGTAAAATTGGGTGGAGAGAATTTAATACTGCCTTTTGATAAGGTGGGGAATTATATTTTCATCAAAACGAATAAAACAAATCAGTCTGCAAAACTTAATTATATTGAATCAGTACATGATAAATTCAATCCCGACTACCCCTTTATCCCTTTTCACATGGATGAATATCTTGATCCTATTTCAGATGCTATGAATACCAGTGGAAAGGTTATCCTGTGCTTTACGTTCTTTGGCATATTTATTTCCTGTCTTGGCCTGTTTGGATTATCCACCTTCATGACAGAACAAAAAACAAAAGAAATCGGAATCAGGAAAGCAATGGGTGCAAGTATCCAGCGAATATTATTAATTGTGAATATAGAATTTCTGAAACTTGTTTTAATTGCTTTTATCATTTCCACACCACTTTCTATATTACTCACAAGGGTAATGCTAAAATGGTTTTCCGCAAGGATTGAAGTTGGACCGGAACTTTATATCTATACAGGAATATTGATCTTTATCATATCATTTTTAACCATATTGTATCAGACTTTGCATGCTGCAATACGCAATCCTGCGGAGAGTCTGAGGTATGAGTGAGAGAGCATGGAGCATGGTGCATGGAGCATGGAGCATGGAGCATGGTGCATGGTGCATGGTGCATGGTGTATTATAATTCTCTGTGGCCCTCTTTGGTTAAACAAACACAATACCCTAAACCCACATAACAGAGAACTGAGAACCGATAACCACTATACCCACACCAACCGAGAACTGAGAACCCCGCCCGAACGTACCGTTCGGTACGGGCGGGCGAGAACCGAGAACCATTTCTATACCTCCTTCTGAACAATATCCCCTGTTTTCTTATCTTTCAGGATTACTTTTTTCCTCTTATCCGGCAATACTTCTTCCTTGACGAGCCAGTATTGTTTATCGTATTCCCTGAAAGCCGTTAAGGATTCTACCTCTTCCTTGCCGCGCCATTCTTTCAGATTTACGGATTCCCATTTTTTGGATTTAACAGAACGGTAACAGGCATCCATAATTTCATTCACAACGTATCCGTCATAAAAATCTTCCATCGGTTTTGTTCCTTTTTCAATGGCATCAAGCATATCTGCAAACATATGGTTATATCCCAGTTCGTGCACTTCATCGCCAACCGGGAATATCCAACCTGATTCTGTTTCTGCTTTTTCTGCCACATATCCGCTTTTACCGGGAGCGGAGAACATCTCAAAACCTGTTCTCAGGAAATTGTCCATCCTTATCGATCCATCAGTACCTGATACCTCATCCTTCAGTTCCATTCCACCCCTGAATGTCCACCCCGCTTCAAACTGTCCTATGGCACCATTGGCATATCTTACCAGTCCGATAGCATGATCTTCTGATTCAATAGGATGTACCTGAGTATCTGCCCAGCATACAGCTTCCACCGGCCGGATATCTCGATACAGTGGCAACCCATATCAAGCAGCACTCCCCCGCCTGATATTTCAGGCTTCCAGAACCAGTCGCTGTGAGGACCCGGATGAGCTTCACGTGAACGCACCCACAGGACTTTCCCGATAGCACCCTTTTCGACAGATGCATGACCCTTAAGGTGTTTTGGTGTATAAACCAGATCTTCAAGATAACCATGAAAAACTCCGTTTTTTTCAACCTCTTTAAGAATTTCCCATGCTTCAGCAGCATTCCTCGCAAGGGGTTTGGTACACAATACAGCTTTCCCGGCAGCAACTGAAGCAATGATGGCTTCCTTGTGCAGATTATTAGGCAAGCCCACTACAACCACATCCACCTCAGGATCTGAAACAGCAGTCTTAAGGTCAGTTGTCCATTTTGGAATATCAAAATCACCTGCAAATTTCTTTGCTCTTTCCGGTGAACGGGAATAAACATAAATAACCCTGTCACAGCTTCTGAGCCCGTGCAGTGACATGGTATAAAAGGTACCAATCAGGCCGGTACCAAGCATGGAGATCTTTTTCATTTTAAACTTAATTATTGATTAATAATCGGTGTTAAAACAATATCACGATACATAACTTTACCATGATCTCCCTGCAGATAGATGGGCCCAGGTTTGAATTCATCTGCTGATATTGCACCTCCGGTTACACCCAGAAGAGGTTGACAATCAATTATTTTAACGCCATTCAACATCACCGTAACATACCGTTTATAAAGTGTAATATCCAGATCCTGCCATCCACCGGCCGGTTTTTCAGCAGCGACCGATGGTGTGATCCTGCTGTATATAGCTCCCATATTATGTGAATCAAGAGGATTTCCGTAACTGTCCATTACCTGCACCTCATAAATACCACGCAGATAGATCCCACTGTTACTTCCCTCCGGAATGTTCACCTGAAGCTTCAGGTTAAAATCTTCAAATTCTTTCACTGTTCGCAAATTTCCATAAGGAATATGTGGTTCACCCTCCTTCTGTACCGGATCGTTTACAAGCACTCCATCCACTATTTTAAAACCATTTTGCCGGTTCTCCTCCAGTAATTGCCAGCCTGAAAGATCTTTTCCGTTAAATAATTCTATAGGTTCCCCATATTTTATTCTTGTAAAATCAGGATGAGGAGGAAGATCAGGGATCCTTTTACCTGTAAATTCGGTTTTGTTTACTCCCGCTCCATTTCTTCTTACAAAAATTGCAGTACCCCTCATTTCATTTTCATTTACCAGCTCAAACCTGTACAAATTTGTTAACCAATGCGTTCTCACTGCCTCACCGGCATCATTTCTCTCACGAATTACCCTTGATACACGGGTCACCACAAGTTCATCATCATCAATGTATACATTATCTACCGGAATAACACTGCCACCATACCATAACAAACTTGCATCCAGATAATTTTGTTCCTGGTGTACTTCTAACCATCCTGCCCCTCCGGGCAGATAAAGCGACCAACGTCCAAAAAAGGATTCGGCCATTTCTTTAGCCTGTGCAAATGAATAACCGGAAATTCCAGTGATCAACATGCACATCCATAAAAGATTTACCAATACATTTCTTTTCATTTTATTATTTTATATTTATTAATAATGATTTTGATTGGATAATAAAAATACAAACAATCATTGGGTTGGTAATTATTTTCTCATGATTTTATTTCAATTTATTCAGTTGTTCATTCAGTTGTGCTTCCTGATTTATTGTTAAATTGTTACATTGTTGTTCTACCAAGTCGCTTATTATTAACAATATAACCATTTAACAATTTATTTCAGTGCTTCAGTTGGTGTTATATAAGTTGTAAGCGTCTTTATAAACAAGTCATCCCGAAACCGCCGGCAGGT
>CAZGOR010000329.1:0-4920 GCA_964527875.1 uncultured Bacteroides sp.
AAGCAGGATTTCACCCATTTTTCATTTGAGATAAATAACTTTATTAACGGATATGAAATCACCGGCTACCATTTTAATAAAATACAGACCTTCCCTGACCGTGCTATTTTCATCGTTTTCAGGACACCATTGCACAGTATAAGAGCCCGTATCTTTACTCTCATTAACCAGGGTACTGATTTTCTGTCCTGTCTGGTTATATACTTCAATAACAACATGTTGGTTATTTTCCGGTACCTGGTAATGAATAGTCAGTATACTGCTGAATGGATTCGGGAATATTTGTTTTACTGTAAATTCCATGGATTGTTCAGGATTCAATACGCCTGTTACTCCGGTTATAAATATATTTCCCGTTTCAGTTTCACCGGTAAAATCAAATTCATTTGCCATGAAACGGGTTATTTCAACAGTGGTATTGATGCTTTCCCGCACTCCAGGATTAACTTTAAAGAGCACCTTCCCAATAATCCCGGATTCAGTTACCGGATGTGCTCCTGCCATGGCCAGTTTTATTTCACCGGTTTTATTATCAAGTTTTGAGAAGGACATCAGATCCCCGACATTTTCTGCCAGTTTCAGATCTGTTACAGATAATACGTCAGGATTGAATTTCAGGAAAATTTCCATTGCTGAAACACCGGTTACATGATCTGCCCTCATATCAATTGAAAATTCTGTTATGCCGTCAACCGTAACATCTTCGAGTTCCAGGAATGGTACCTGTACGAGCATTCCGCTTTTCAGCCCTGTGGCCGGGAAGGATTGTATGATACCGCTTACATACTGGAGAATCAATGATGCATCCCATGCTGTGATGTTTCCATCTGCGCTCACATCTGCAACCTGTTCCTGTGTCTCATTTAATACAATACTACCAACGATTGCCTGTAAGATAAGGGAAGCATCATAAGCCTGTACCTTACCGTTCAGGCTTACATCCCCCATGACAGGATTTTGTGAGACAGTGCGGAATGGTATGTAATTTACCGAATCGGAAATTTGATCTCCGGTTCCACCGGGATTGGAGGAATGGGTCGGTCCGGTACTACTTCCCCACCAGCAATAGAGTGCATTAATATCAAAAGATTTATTTACATTATTAACACCATACTCTTTATTATTATAGATGTCGCATGTATCTATTACAGGATTGGAAGCACCAAGTGCCCGTACACCGTTTTTGTTTAAAGTGATGACTGAGTGTGAGATGTTTGGGCTGGCTGCATCAGTGGTTATGGCCGCTTCATTAGTGTACCAGCCGGCATAGCGGATAATACAATACCTTAATTTACAGAGCGCATCCAGTGACTGGTCTTCAAACAAGATCCCTTTCCAGTTATACTGGTTATCGGGCACGGTGGCTGTTGAGTCAGCATTTGAATCACCTCCATAAAAATCATCACGTATGCTAGTAAAAACAATTAAACTGTCAGATGTTGCACCCCCTAAGGCAAGCAACCCCCTCTTTACTGTTAATTTAGCACCGGGATTAAACTTTAATATCACACCAGGCTCAACAGTCAGTACAACACTTGTCCCGATAGTATAATTTCCGCTGAAGAAATAGGGTATGCTGTCAATACCTGCAAAAAGCCTGTTTGTGAGTGTAACATCCTGCACCAGTTCTTCACTCAATACGCCCATAGCCCTGTATGTTGTACCAGAAATCTGGTTGCCGGAAGTAACACTCGGATAAGATACAAGTGAGATAAGTAACGGTGAATAAACCAGGTCATTGAAAATGTTATTTGTAACCTCAGGATTCGATACACCATTCAGAATTACACCGTAATTACAATATTCAAATGTACAGTTATCCATCGTGGGAGATGCCTGTTGCAGGTTAATACCGGCATGTTTATACCGGAACACTGTATGATTGATATTGCTGGCATCATCACTGATATCAGCAAAATCAAGGCAAAATGTTGAGCCCTGAAGAACAGGGGTTGATTCTGCGCCATCTCCATTAGTGTCTTCAGGATTGCCATATCCATCATCATATTCATGAGTAAAAACAACCGGATTTAATGCTGTGCCGTTTATGATTATACCACCGTTGATATCAAAACAATCAATATAATTATAGAACTTGAAAACAACTCCTGCAGGAATAGTAATCGTTGTTCCGGAATTAACCTTGAGGGTATTATAAACGTAGTATGTTATATTGTTGTATCCGGCAAAGTTTCTTATTGGGATGGTTGCATCAAGTGAATAATTTTCCTGTGCAATACCAATTGCTATGATACCCAGGTTGGAAGTATGATTATTTGAAAATACCGGATTGGCGAACATACTCATCGTAACCGGTGTCTTGTTAACGTTGTGTATCTCGCATTCAGAAACCAGTGGATCAGCACTTCCAAATATTCCTAATGCCGAGGTATGTGCATGTTCAATCCTGCAGTTTGTAATATTTACAGAAGCATCGAATACCCTTACTGTCCCATAATCTTTCACGTCTGGCCATCCAGACTGGTCACGCCCGCCATAATTTAAAATACAACTATCCAATACATTTATATGATCCAGTTCAGAACTTTTAAAGACGATACACCACCAGTCGCCTCTCTGAGGTGTGCTCTCATTTCCATCATCATTGGTATCACCTCCCTTCGAGTCATCTTTCAGTGAGGTGAAGACAATGCTTTCCGCCTGATTTATTAACGAAGTATCAGCATCAGCAATGAGGGCACCATCCACTTCAATATGGCTGTTGATATTTAAAAACTTGATAACTACTCCCGGCTTGATGGTAAGGACAGCATCCTGGTTAATAGTAAGTCGATCAACAATATATGCAATGTTGTAAATCCCGCCAACATCCCTTTTTATCAGAGTAGCATCGGAGGAAAGTGTACCCTCAAGTATCCTGATCCCATTACTCCCATTACCGTTGGATTGAAGGATCATACCGTCAAATGAAAAGACCGGATTGGATTTAAGTGACATTCCTATCGGATCTTCCTTGCAGTTCTTTATTTCCACATTCGTGGTACAGACAGGCGATGCAGTTCCTTCACACCGGATACCGAAATAATACCCGTCACTCAACAGGGTATTGGAGACCTCACCACCCGCATCTGTGAAAGTCAATATTCCCCATTGATGATATCCTCCAAACATGATCCGGCAGTAATCAATCAGGTTGTAGGAATCATCGGCGGTTGACTGAAAACGTATAGTCTCCCAATCTCCTGAATTTGGTGAAGTTGCATCACCATCATTTTCAGTATCCTGAGGATTTCCATAATTATCATCCGCTAAAGACGTAAAAATGATAGAATCGTTCGAGGTCCCCTGTGCCTTGAAACCTCCATTAACATAAATTCCCGTATTTCTGATGCATTTGATCACCACACCGGGTTCAACATCCACATATGTGCCTGAATTGATTGTCAGGTCTTCCAGGAGTACATAAGCAATATTGTTATATCCTGCCACATTTTTCTCTTTTATGATGCCATCAAAACCAAGATCTTCACCGATAATTCCAAGAGCTGTCCATCCGGTATTCGTAAATGTATTCCCGCTGAAAGTCGGATCAGCAGATACTGACAGGGCAATGGGGGTTTTTACACTGTTCACAAATTCATTGTTCTGAACATCAGGATCAGAAGCCTGAAAGGCATATAATCCGTAATTCATATCTTTAATAATACAATTTGTAATTGTGGGGCTTGCATTTACTGTTGTGATTGATCCCTGTGAAATATATCTTGTATTATAATAGACTGAGGGCATGCTGGCATACTTTATCTGGCAATAATTCAGTTTACATGTTGCATCGTTACTTGTCCCTTCAAACACAATCCCTCCCCAGTTACCAATGGCAGGTGTTGACTGTGTGCCATCTTTATTTGTGTCCTCCGGATTCCCATGATTATCGTCCTTTGCCGAAGTAATGGTTATCATTCCTGCAGCATCCACACCATCAGCGATAAGGGTTCCCTGTACAATGATCCTGTGGGTGTTATTAAAACCTTTAATAACGATACCCGGATTGATGGTCAGGCTGTATACTTCAGGAATGGTTAATGTTCCCAGCATCAGATAAGTTACATTAGGAATACCGGTTACATCGCGCTGAATCAATACTGTATTACCAGACAATGTTCCATGCAACAATCCAATAGCATCATATTCGTTATCCGAAAAAGAGAAAACGTTATTTTCAAAGACCGGATTGGCATCGAACGACATGGCCAGGGGAACCAGAACACTTGAACCTATTGTATTATAACGGAATTTGGGATTGGATACTCCCTGGAAAATTGCTCCGATATAGTTATTATACATCTCACAACTATCGATAGTCGGACTGGCATGTTCCATCGTAATCCCTCCAATACCACTGATTCCACTGACACCACTGATGCTCCCTGATCCGCCAAATGATACGATACAACGCACCATCCTGCAGTCGGCATCCTCACTTGAAGGTTTAAATCTAATGGCTCCCCATGATCTGGGAGCAGGAAAGGTTGCTGTACCATCATTATTGGTATCTCCCCCAAGGTTATCATCCTTGACAGAAGTAAAATAAATATGCTCATCAGCTCCGGCAACTGCAATCAGTGTTCCCTCAATAACCAGATCAGATTGAAACTTTAAAATATTTCCGGAAGCAATTTCAAGTGTTCCGCCGGAATAGACAGTAAATTTATTTGGAAAAACATATGGTATTGAAACCGTATCAAGCTTCAGATAATTACTGTTAGAAGTAAATGACATATAGATTGCATCATGCGTATTTAGCGTAAGATCATTACCATCGTTAAAGATCACTGATCCCGGACCACTATAAGCTATCGGCCAGTTACAGTTTGAAATGCTGGTGTTTGTCAGTGATAATTCACCGATGGTATACACCATAATGCCATAGTTGTTGGAATTTGAGATCTGGCAATTATT
>CAZGOR010000330.1:0-1714 GCA_964527875.1 uncultured Bacteroides sp.
ATAATCAACCCCTTTATTGAATCTGCCAGTGAATCTTGGAGCGATCGTTTGTAAGGGAATTTTTTCATTAGCAAGCATACCCAGAATGAAAAATAATTCTGCCGGTGTTTGTGGGTTATCTACCTCATCCATTGATGTTTCAGTAATAAAATCTTTCCCGGATCTTCGTTTATTGATGTATCTGTAGATCTTGCCTGCTTCCTGAGCAGCATTGAGGAATTTAAAACCAATTTCAGTAAGAAAATCCTCTGTTACTGTAAAATCTTCATCAATACCGGTAATATGTAATTTCCCTATATATTTCCGGTTTTTTTCAATATATTCTTCAACATCCTCATCAACAGCTGGTTTACTGATATATTCTGCAACATCAATAGTAAAAAAATCACAATGGTCAATAAACTTATCTACATTAAACAGATTGATATGATCTGCATCAACGAAATAAGGAAGGTCCCAATTCATGACCCTGGTTGCTTCATCAGCTTCCTCTCTTGTCATATCAGGAGTGGATCTGACAATCTGATGTTCGCGGTTGGATTTGTTCCATACGGGAATTATTTCCAGACCTGCATCTCTGGCCATCATTAAAGCTTTGAGTTGTGCTTTGCCCTGGTGATTAAACCGGTCACCAATTCCGAAAGAATATTTGCCGAGTCTCATTTAATACTGATGTTAATAAGATTCAAAATTAGAAAAATGTAACATAATTTTAATTATTTTGTGATGGGAAGAAAAACGGAACCGGAAAATCACCTGCTCATTGATATTATTATATCTGAGAATTATGAATATTATCTAAAACATTAAATATTTGATCATGAACACAATTTCTTTTGCTGATCTTAAAGATAAAGTATGTGTAATCACCGGAGGTGCCGGTGTGATTGGTAGTTCAATTATCGAAGGCCTGGCATCTGCAAAAGTCAGGACAGCCATCCTGGATATCAACCAGGAAAAGGCAGAACAAGTTGCTGATGATATTCAAAAAAAATTCAATGTTCAGACCATTGCTGTTAAGGCAGATGTGCTCAGTACTGATTCACTTGATAAAGCCAGAAATGTAATTCATCAGAAATTGGGTAACATCAATATACTGATTAACGGTGCAGGAGGAAATTCTCCCAAAGCAACCACGCAGGTCGAGAACATGGAAAAACAGCATATTCATGAAATGGATAAAACAATATTTGGATTGGATATCAGTGGTTTTAATTGGGTATTTGATCTCAATTTTAAAGGTACCCTGCTTCCAACAATGGTATTTGCGCGGGATATGATCGATAATGGTGAAGGAGTTATTCTGAATATTTCATCCATGACTTCCATCAGACCCCTGACAAAAGTTCCGGCATATTCTGCTGCCAAAGCCTCGGTTAATAACTTTACACAATGGCTGGCAGTTCATCTGGCCGGGATGAATATAAGGATTAATGCTATTGCACCTGGATTTTTTCTTACACAACAGAACAGGTTTTTACTGGTCGATGAAAAAACAGGTAAGCCAACACCAAGGGGTGAAAAAATCATTGCAAATACGCCAATGAGGAGATATGGTACAACTGATGAATTGCAGGGTACAGTGTTGTACCTGTTATCGGATATCTCAAAATTCATAACAGGTGTGATTATTCCTGTTGACGGAGGTTACAGCGCTTATGGAGGAGTGTAGGGTAAATGGTTTCCGGTTCTCAGTTGCTGGTTCCCGGTTAGT
>CAZGOR010000330.1:1814-4896 GCA_964527875.1 uncultured Bacteroides sp.
GTGGGTTTTGGGTTGGGGTAAATGGTTTTCGGTTCTCAGTTGCTGGTTCCCGGTTAGTGTGGGTTTTGGGTTGGGGTAAATGGTTTTCGGTTCTCAGTTGCTGGTTCCCGGTTCTCATATGGCATAGACAGGAACAAGTCATCCCGACAAGCGAAGCGAGGAGGGAACTCGCAATCCCCGGGACCACCCATGATTTGGATGATTGTAAATATCACAATATGCTTCAATAAAAAACGGATTTTCATTTTGCAGGGAAGAAGTAAAAGACAAATTTCACAGGAATGATGAGATTCCTCAGTCGCTTCGCTCCTTCGGAATGACTCGGTTCTAAAGACACATACGATATATATAACGACAACAATTTAACAATGAATTTGGAAGAACAACTGACATAATAAGAATCAGGAATCATAAATCGCGATTGTCTATTCTTAATTTATTTTTATAATATGATATATTATCAAAAAGGATCTGAAACATCAGTCTTGGAAGAGCAGGATATGGAAGAAGGTTTGGTTACCGCGTTGGATGAATGGAGTGAGGCAAAGAAAATCCTGGCCATTCCACCGGATTATACAAGGTTTCATTCTTTTGCGGGCATACTTACCCGGATTGCTGAAAGGTATCTTGGAAGGAGGCTGATAGATATTTTACCTGCCCTTGGGACACATGCTCCAATGACAACCCATGAAATAAATACCATGTACCGGGGTGTTGATGCCAGCAAATTCAGGGTCCATAAATGGCGTGAGGATGTGATCACTGTTGGTGAAGTGCCGGAAGAATTTGTAAGGAATGTATCGGGTGGGATTATAAATTACAGTTGTCCCGCACAGGTCAATAAATTATTGATCGAAGGAGGATATGACCTGATCATTTCCATAGGACAGGTTGTTCCACATGAAGTTTCCGGTATGGCTAACTATAACAAGAATATTTTAATCGGAACCGGTGGAACAGAAAGTATTAATAAAAGTCATTTCCTTGGTGCTGCCTATGGGATGGAAAAAATGATGGGCAGAGCCGATACACCGGTAAGGAAAGTACTGAATTATGCCTCTGAAAACTTCATTGCTGATCTTCCTTTACTTTATGTTCTTACGGTTGTGGGTGCTGATGATACAGGAAATCTCAGAGTACGGGGAATGTTTATTGGAGATGATGAAGAGTGTTTTCTCAAAGCCAGTCAGCTTTCCCTGAAGGTTAATTTTATGATGCTTGATAAACCTTTGAAAAAAGTTGTTGTTTACCTTGATCCGGACGAGTATAAAAGTACCTGGCTCGGTAATAAAAGTATTTATCGCACAAGGATGGCACTTGCCGATAATGGGGAACTTATTGTGCTTGCACCTGGTGTCAAAATGTTTGGTGAAGACCGGGAAATAGACGGACTGATCAGAAAATATGGGTATGCAAATACTCCGAAAATTCTTAACTGGGCAGAGCAGAATGAAGATCTGAAAGCCAACCTGAGTGCCGCAGCTCATCTGATCCATGGATCTTCTGAAGAAAGGTTTACCATAATATATTGTCCCGGATATTTATCAAAAGAAGAGATTGAAGGAGTCCAATTCAGATATGCTGATCCCGGGAAAATGATGAAGAAATATAATCCGGAAAAGCTAAAAAACGGATTCAATCATATGCCGGATGGAGAAGAGATATTCTATATCCCGAATCCGGGATTGGGATTGTGGGCTTATAAAGAAAGGTTCGGGAAATAATGTCACCCAGGTGTGGTAATTGATAAGCAGTTGTTTCAATGGTCGCAATTGTAGCAAGGCTGCAGTGGAAAGAAGGCTAAGGCTCAGGCAAAGGCTAAGGAAGTGTGGAGTTTGAGTTTCGGGTATGATTAACCACAGAGGAGCACAGAGATTTACAGAGAACCACAGAGTACTATTAAATTTACCAATTTACTAAATAAATAAAAAAGTTGAAGAAGAGACTTAAAATAGTTGCCGATTGTAATGTTCCTTTCCTGATGGGAGCTCTTGATTCTTTTGCTGACATTCACTACTTGCCCGGAAAGGATATGGGACCCGAACAGGTCAGGAATGCAGATGCACTGATCATCAGATCAAGGACGAAATGTAACAGGAAATTACTGGAAAAATCAAAAGTGAAGTTCATTGCTACAGCTACTATTGGTTATGATCATATTGATACGCAATACTGTGAACAGCATGGAATAAAATGGTGTAATGCACCCGGATGTAATGCCTCTTCTGTTGAACAATATATCCTCTCAGCTCTTTTGATAATTGCAGATAAATATAACTTCAAGCTTAAAGATAAAACAATTGGTATTGTGGGAGTTGGTCATGTTGGGTCACGGATCGAAAAAGTATCAGAATTATTCGGGATGAATGTTTTATTAAATGATCCTCCAAGAGAAGGTGTTGAAGGCTCTGAAAAGTTTGTTGGATTGGACCGAATACTTGCAGAAGCAGGTATCATAACATTACATGTTCCGCTTTATATGCATGGTGCTGACAAAACATTCCATCTTGCCGAAAGATCCTTTTTTGGTGCAATATCGAAAAAAGTACATTTTTTAAATACTTCAAGGGGCGAAGTTGTGCATACTGTTGCACTGAAAGAGGCGATCAAAAATAAATCACTTGAGTCTGTAGTCCTGGATGTCTGGGAAAATGAACCGGATATTGATACTGAACTGCTTGATCTGGTTGATATCGCAACCCCTCACATTGCAGGGTATTCACTTGATGGAAAAGCCAATGGAACAATGATGAGTGTTCATGCGCTTAGTCGTTTTTTTAATCTTAATCTTGAAGACTGGGAACCGGAAAATATACCGGTCCCTGAAAAGACTGAAATAAATATTGAAGCTGTTGGAAAAGATATTCAGGATGTATTGACGGAAGTCGTTTTAAAAACATATCATATATTGGATGATGATAAAAGGTTGAGAAAATCAATTCATACATTTGAACAACAACGGGCTGAATATCCCCTGAGAAGGGAATATGGAGCGTATACAATTCATCTTTCCAGTGATCGTTCGAATATCAGGCAGACACTTGAAAAGCTTGAATTTGTTGTGAATTGGAAGAATGGAATA
>CAZGOR010000331.1:0-4886 GCA_964527875.1 uncultured Bacteroides sp.
ACCAAAGCGTTGTCCTCCAAATTGGGCCTTACCGCCAAGAGGCTGTTGTGTGATAAGTGAATAAGGCCCTATTGACCTGGCGTGCATCTTATCATCCACCATGTGTCCAAGCTTAAACATATAAATGATTCCCACAGTTGCCGGTTGATCAAACCGTTCTCCGGTGCTGCCATCATAAAGATATGTCTTACCATAGAGTGGCACACCTGCCTTATTTGTATATTCAGTAATCTGATCGATACTGGCTCCATCAAAAATTGGTGTTGCAAACTTCAAGCCAAGCTCGTGACCTGCCCATCCAAGGACAGTTTCATATATCTGACCGAGATTCATTCTTGAAGGGACACCCAGAGGATTCAGTACAATATCCACAGGCGTGCCATCTTCAAGAAATGGCATATCTTCTTCACGGACAATCTTAGCAACAATACCTTTGTTCCCATGCCGGCCGGCCATTTTATCCCCAACTTTTATCTTACGCTTCATAGCAATAAAAACCTTGGCAAGCTGAATAATCCCTGTTGGTAATTCATCCCCGATTGTCACATTATATTTCTTACGCTTGTAAATCCCTTCCATCTCTTTATAATTCAACACATAATTATGAAGGAGGGTGCGTATCGTTTCATTTTTCTTCTTATCCGTTGTCCACTTATTCGGATTCACATTCAGATAATCAATTTCATGAAGCACCTTTTGTGTGAATTTACTCCCTTTAGGAATCACATCCGCGTTCAGGTAATCTTTTACTCCCTGTGATGTCTTACCATTTACAATGATGAAAAGCTTATCGATCAGCTTTTCTCTCAATTCTTTATCATTTGTTTTAAATTCATCTTCAATTTTATCAAGTATGTTCTTTGTTGTCACTTTGACCTTTCTGTCTCTGATAGACCTTGAAAACAGTTTCTTATCGATCACAACACCCTCAAGTGAAGGAGGAGCTTTCAGGGAAGCATCCTTGACATCACCTGCTTTATCACCAAAAATAGCCCTGAGAAGTTTTTCTTCAGGTGAAGGATCTGACTCACCCTTAGGTGTAATTTTCCCGATCAGGATATCGCCAGGATTTACATGTGCACCAATCCTGATTAATCCGTTTTCATCAATATTTCTGGTGGCTTCCTCACTCACATTTGGTATATCAGATGTCAGTTCTTCCAAACCTCTTTTAGTATCTCTTACTTCAAGCATATACTCATCAATATGGATTGAAGTGAACAGGTCTTCACGGACCACTTTATCGGAGATAACAATTGCATCCTCAAAATTATATCCTTTCCAAGGCATAAAGGCTACTCTGAGATTCCGTCCCAGGGCAAGTTCACCATCTTTCGTGCCATATCCCTCGGTAAGTATTTGTCCTTTATGAATTTTATCACCCTTATTCACGATCGGACGAAGATTGATACAGGTATTCTGATTGGTTTTCTTGAACTTGGGGAGTTTGTATCTTTTAATATCGTCATCGAAAGAGACAAACTTTTCTTCTTCAGTTCGTGAATATCTGATTACAATTTCATTTGCATCAACAAATTCAACCACTCCGTCACCCTCGGCAATAACAAGAAGTCTTGAATCTCTAGCAACAACTTTCTCGATACCTGTTCCAACGATAGTTGTATCCGAGCTGACCAGGGGAACAGCCTGCCGCATCATGTTTGATCCCATCAATGCCCTGTTGGCATCATCATGCTCAAGAAATGGGATAAGTGAAGCAGCAATTGATGCAATCTGGTTTGGTGCAACGTCCATGAGATGGATTTCTTTTGACTCGGAAAGAGGAAAATCTCCATTATAGCGTGATTTCACTTTTGGATTGATAAAATTTCCTTCGTTGGTGATCGGCGCATTTGCCTGTGCAATTACCCTGGATTCCTCCTCTTCAGCGCTCAGGAATTCCACACCCTGACCAGACAGATCAACCGCGCTGTTGGTTACCTTTCGGTATGGAGTCTCAATAAATCCCAGATCATTGATCTTAGCGTATACACAAAGAGATGAAATGAGGCCGATATTCGGACCTTCAGGTGTTTCAATCGGACATAAGCGTCCGTAATGAGTATAATGTACGTCACGAACTTCAAAACCGGCACGCTCTCTGGATAATCCACCCGGACCAAGTGCAGACATCCTGCGCTTGTGTGTCATTTCAGCAAGCGGATTGGTCTGATCCATAAACTGGGATAACTGGTTTGTCCCAAAAAATGAATTGATAACCGAAGAAAGAGTCTTTGAATTGATCAGATCAATTGGTGTAAAAACCTCATTATCCCGTACATTCATACGCTCCCTGATCGTTCTGGCCATCCTTGTAAGCCCGATACTGAATTGATTGAAAAGCTGCTCACCAACTGTTCTTACCCTTCTGTTACTGAGGTGATCAATATCATCAACATCCGTTTTGGAATTAATCAGTTCAATAAGATGTTTGATAATCTCAATGATATCTTCCTTGGTAAGTATTTTGACATCCATGGGAGTATCAAGACCAAGTTTTTTATTGATCTTGTAACGGCCCACTTCTCCCAAATCATAACGTTTATCCGAGAAAAACAGTTTATCGATCACATCCCGGGCAGTTGCTTCGTCAGGTGGTTCAGCATTACGTAACTGCCTGTAAATATGAAGCACTGCTTCTTCTTCTGAATTACAGGGATCTTTCTGCAATGTATTATAGATGATCGTATAATCAGACAATCCGGTTGATTCTTTGTGCAAAAGAATGTCTTTGGCACCTGATTCGACGATCATATCTATATGTTCTTCTTCCAGTATGGTTTCACGGTCAATAACAACCTCATTCCTTTCAATTGAAACCACTTCACCGGTATCTTCATCAACAAAATCCTCAATCCATGACTTCAGAACACGTGCAGCAAGCTTTCTACCGAGCACCTTCTTCAATCCGGCCTTGGATACCTTAAACTCATCGGCCAGATTGAATATCTCAAGAATATCTTTATCACTCTCATACCCGATCGCACGCAAAAGGGTTGTAACCGGAAGTTTCTTCTTCCTGTCAATGTAAGCATACATGACATTGTTAATGTCTGTGGCAAATTCTATCCACGAACCTTTGAAGGGAATGATCCTTGCAGAGTATAGTTTCGTTCCATTGGCATGGATGCTCTGACCAAAAAATACACCCGGTGACCGATGCAATTGGGATACAACAACCCTTTCTGCACCATTGATAACGAAAAGTCCTCTCTCCGTCATGTAAGGTATTGTTCCCAGATATACGTCCTGAATGACCGTATCAAAATCCTCATGTTCCGGATCTGTACAATAAAGCCTTAATTTGGCCTTGAGAGGGACACTGTATGTAAGCCCGCGTTCAATACATTCATCAATGGTATATCTTGGAGGATCAACCCGATAATCAAGAAATTCAAGCACAAAATTATTCCGTGTGTCCGTAATTGGAAAATTTTCCGTAAACACCCTGAATAATCCCTCCTTTTTCCTCTCTTCAGGTGAACTTCCTAACTGAAAGAATTCCATGAATGATTTTAACTGTACTTCCAGAAAATCAGGATATTCCAATTGATTTCTCGTGGAAGAAAAACTGATTCTTTCTACAATATCTTTAATGGCCATATATCTTGTTTTTATTAATATAAATATGTAGATATATATATAAAACAAGATTTAGCATTCCTTCTCAAGGGATAATAAATCTTGTTTTACTGATTTAAAAAGGTTTTTATTTAAGTTCAACTTCTGCTCCGGCTTCTTCAAGTTGAATTTTAATTGTTTCAGCTTCATTTTTTGAAACTCCTTCCCTGATTGGGGCGGGAGCTGAGTCAACGACTCCTTTGGCCTCTTTAAGGCCCAATCCTGTAAGTTCCTTAACAAGTTTAACGATTTGAAGTTTTGCTCCTCCCGGCGATTTAAGAACCACATCAAAGCTGGTTTTTTCATCAGCTGGGGCTTCCTGAGCACCACCGGCTCCGGGGCCGGCAACAGCAACAGCTGCTGCAGCAGGTTCTATCCCGTGCTTTTCCTTAAGAACACTGAGAAGTTCATTAACTTCTTTCACCGTCAGTTCTACTAATTGATCTGCTAATGCATTTACGTCTGCCATTTTCCTGAATATTATAAATTTATTAAATTAATTATCTTTTATCAGCAAGTGTTTTCAATACACCTGTAAGGTTATTACCTCCTGACTGCAATGCAGCAATGAGGTTTTTCATCGGTGATTGGAGTATAAACACCACATCACCAATGAGTTCATCTTTCGATTTCAGGTTCGAAAGCATATCAAGTTTATCATCTCCCAAATAGATGGTCTCTTCAACATACGCACCTTTCAAAAGAGGTTTTTCATGATCTTTTCTAAAATCCCTGATCAGTTTTGCAGGTATATTACTTACATCGCAAAACATAATCGATGTTGATTGTTTAAGTAAATCGTACATTTCCTCAAATGCGCTATTGAACCTTTCGAACGCTTTTTTCAGAAGGGTATTTTTCACCACAACCAGTTCCACGTCCATTTCAAAACATCTTCTTCTAAGCATGTTGGTATCAGCAGCATTGAGTTCAGATGTATCGGCGATATAGAAATGGTTATATCTTTTGATCTGTTCTTCAAGATTTTCTATGATGGTATTTTTTTCTTCTTGTCTCATAATTTTCAGCGTACGTTAAAGGAATCAATACTATTCATCCAGGATTTTTGCATCGATTTTAATTCCCGGGCTCATTGTACTGGACAAATAAATACTCCTGATATACGTTCCTTTAGTTGTAGTGGGTTTTAACCTGATAATCGTATTGATAAATTCCCTGGCATTATCTACTATTTGTTCGGGATTAAAGGATATCTTTCCGATTCTGGAATGTATGATTCCAAATTTATCAACCTTAAAATCAAT
>CAZGOR010000332.1:0-4878 GCA_964527875.1 uncultured Bacteroides sp.
AAACTCTGTGGACTCTGTGGTTTATACTACTTTTTAGACAGTCTCGAGGGATGAAACTCTGAAACACAACCTCGATTAGGGGTTGAATTATTATAAACTTTAGTTCAGGATTTCAGGTTAGCAAGTTATTAAACATTAAAAGCTGCTGCAGATCTTATTGTCAACAGACATATTTTATTTTACTGCGCTTTTTTAAGAGTAAATGAAAATGAAGATCCGGTACCTGCTTCACTTCTTACAGTTATAGTCTGGTTATGGGCTTCAATGATGTGCTTGACTATCGAAAGGCCAAGCCCTGTTCCACCTCGGTCTCTCGATCTGCTTTTACTCGTCCGGTAAAACCTTTCAAAGATTCTCGGTATTTCTTCTTCCGTAATTCCGATGCCATTATCCGTAACATCGACCAAAATGTTTTCACCCATTTCCGCAAAACTCACCTTTGTTATACCACCCTCATTCCCATATATGATTGCATTGATGATCAAATTGTTAAGTGCCTCATTGATCCTTTTTTTATCGGCATGTACAAGGATCGGTTTATCATAATTCGTATCGAACCCGAGCGATATCCCGTATTTATGTGCATTCATTTCCTGCATATTGAAAACATCCCTGGTCACCTGGACAATGTCAAAA
Organism: uncultured Bacteroides sp.; assembly: GCA_964527875.1. Lineage (GTDB taxonomy): Bacteria > Bacteroidota > Bacteroidia > Bacteroidales > SM23-62 > LJUQ01. The sequence goes on from CAZGOR010000332.1 coordinate 637, forward strand.
TCTTCCAATTCAAGTTTAAGTTCCCCCACCTCAAGTCTTGCTATGCTTTCAAGGTCCTCAATGATACTGATCATCCTGTTTACACTAGCTTCTGTCCTCTCAAGATATTCCCTGTTTATTTCAGGATCTTCAAGCCCTCCGTCAAGCAAGGTCAGAATATATCCCTGAATATTAAATATCGGGGTTTTTAACTCATGTGAAACATTTCCCAGAAATTCCTTCCTGTATTTCTCCAGTCTTCTTAATTTTTTTATTTCTTTTCTACGGTTTTGTGCATAATTTATCACCAGCCTGTTAACCTCCTGGATCATATCTTTCCCTTCAAGTTTTTTCCGAAGTTCTTTTCTTGTAAGAGGTATGTTCCCAATTGTTTTATATAACGGATTGATCTTATCAAAAATAAAATTATCAACTGCGTAATAAATCAGTAAAAAACAAATAATAAAAAGGACAACAAAAATCCCTGGATAAATAATCCATCCGCTGATTCTCTTAAAACTCGTAAAAATGATTACCAGAATTATACTTATAATACTGATAATTAGCGCCATTATAAAAGCCAACCGCCTGGCTGAAGATGTTTGCATATTAAGTTTTGATTAACGCAAATTTAATGAATCAAATCCTAAAATAGTATTTATGTTCTGTGCTGTACTTCATTTATTTTTATAAATTGCGCAACCCAACATTAACCTAATTAAAATCTTAAAATCATGTTTTCAGGAATTGTCGAAGAAACTGCAACAGTTGTTAATATTGAAAAAGACCGGGAAAACCTGCATATTACACTTTCCTGTTCATTTGTTAATGAGTTATCGGTAGATCAGAGTATTTCACATGACGGAGTATGTCTGACCGTGGTCAAGAAGACAGATAAAGATTACACAGTAACAGCCATCCTTGAGACCCTTCAAAAAACGAATCTAAGGTACTGGAAGGAAGGAACCAAAGTTAATCTGGAACGCAGTGTAAAGGCTGATGGCCGTCTTGATGGACATATGGTACAGGGACATATTGACCTAACCGCGACGTGTACCGGAGTGAAGGAGGTTGAAGGAAGCTGGTACTATAGCTTCCGATATGAACCAAAATCTGAAGAACATATCACGGTAGAGAAAGGATCCGTCTCTGTGAATGGAGTATCCCTTACTGTTGTAGATTCCGGGGAAAAATCCTTTCAGGTTGCGATCATACCATATACATACGAGGTCACCAATTTTCACAATATAAAACCTGGAACAGTTGTAAATATTGAATTTGACATCATTGGCAAATACATTGCCAGAATCCTGAAAAAACAATCGGGGAAATGATCATAATACATAAGATATTTATTTATCATCCTCTTTTATTTAATTGATTCCCTGATATATCTCGGGATCATGATTTTCAGTAAATCCTAAAAAATCCTTATCTTTGCACAATTTTTCAAAAAGACGCATGAATACTAAGTTTCCGGAATATAAAAATCTTGATCTTCCAGCATTAAACAAAGAAATACTTTCTCATTGGAAAAAGAACAAAATATTTGAGAAAGGTCTTGAAATCAGAAAAGACAGCCCTGCATTTATTTTTTATGAAGGCCCGCCTTCTGCGAATGGCATACCTGGAATTCACCATGTCATTTCGCGTGCTATTAAAGATATTTTCTGCCGTTATAAATCACAGAAAGGTTACAGAGTTGACCGTAAAGCAGGCTGGGATACCCATGGTCTTCCCATTGAGCTTGCTGTCGAAACTTCACAGGGCATCACCAAAGAAGATATCGGGAAAAAGATCAGTATCAGGAAATTTAATGATACATGCAGAAAAGAGGTAATGCGTTATACCCGTGAATGGGAAGATCTGACATATAAGATGGGATACTGGATCAATATGGATGATCCGTATATAACTTATGACAATCGGTATATCGAAACGCTCTGGTACCTTTTAAAAGAGCTTTACAAGAAAGGACTACTTTATAAGGGATACACGATCCAGCCGTATTCACCTGCCGCCGGTACAGGTTTAAGCAGTCATGAATTAAACCAGCCCGGGTGTTACAGGGATGTAAAAGATACAGCCATTGTTGCTCTTTTTAAACTGGTCCGTGACGATAAATCCGAATTTCTTTTCAAGGATATTCATACAGATGTATATATATTAGCCTGGACGACAACACCCTGGACACTTCCATCAAATACCGCACTTGCCCTGGGTCCAGAAATAGATTATGTGCGTATTAAAACCTGTCATCCCTATTCAGGTGAGCCAATTGTAGTTATTCTGGCAAACGCCCTGCAAAAAGAATATTTTCCTGAAAAAAACAAAAACCTCCTCTTTGAGGATTATCAACCTGGAAATAAGGACATTCCTTATAAGATCCTTTCTCAGCACAAAGGTCTTGAATTCGAAGGGATTGGCTATGAACAGCTGATTAACTGGGTGAAACCACGCAAAGAAGCATTCAGGGTTTTACTTGGTGATTTCGTTTCAACCGATGAAGGAACTGGTATTGTACATATTGCACCTACTTTCGGCGCTGATGACTATAAGATAGCCCGGGAATACGATATTCCTCCGATTATTGTTCTTGACGAGGAAGGACACACACAACCCTTGGTAGATAATAAAGGAAGATTTTTCAGGATCGAGGATATGAATCCTGATTTTGTAAAAACTTACGTGAATACAGAATCTTACCGTGAGTTTTCAGGCAAATTTGTAAAAAATGAATATGACGACACCATTGAAAAAGGTACTGAAACCACCGATGTATCCATTGCTGTTGATCTGAAACGACAGAATAAAGTTTTTCAAATTTCCAAATATATCCATAGTTATCCTCATTGCTGGCGGACTGATAAACCGGTTCTGTATTATCCTCTGGAATCATGGTTTATCCGTACCACTGCTCTTAAAGACCGTTTAATTGAACTGAATAATACCATTAACTGGAAACCAAGTTCAACAGGAATCGGCAGATTCGGACAATGGCTTGAAAACCTTGTCGACTGGAATCTTTCCCGTTCACGGTTCTGGGGTACTCCATTACCAATATGGCTGACTGAGGACAAGATGGAAGAAAAATGTATCGGCTCTGTCACGGAATTGAAAGAAGAGATAGAAAAATCTGTTGAAGCAGGATTTATGAAAGCCAACCCCTTTGCTGATTTTATCCCGGATGACAATTCTTATGAAAATTACAACAAGTTTGACCTGCATCGTCCATTCGTGGATGATATCATTCTTGTTTCTTCTTCTGGTAAAAAAATGTACAGGGAACCGGATCTGATTGATGGTTGGTTTGACTCAGGTGCAATGCCCTATGCACAATGGCATTATCCTTTTGAAAAAAAGGATGATTTTGATCATTTATTCCCTGCTGATTTTATTGCTGAAGGGGTTGATCAGACCCGTGGCTGGTTCTTTACACTTCATGCAATTGCCACAATGATCTCCGATTCAGTGGCATTCAGAAATATTGTATCACATGGCCTGATACTGGACAAGAACGGAAACAAAATGTCAAAAAGGTTAGGTAATACTGTCGATCCTTTTCAAATAATAGATCAATACGGGGCTGATCCTTTGCGGTGGTACATGATCACAAATGGCCAGCCCTGGGATAATCTTAAATTTGATATAGAAGGAGTTGATGAAGTACGGCGAAAGTTTTTCGGAACACTCTTTAATACATATTCTTTCTTCGCACTCTATGCCAACATCGACGGATTTTGTTTTAAAGAGGATTATATTCCTGTAAATAAACGACCGGAGATTGACAGATGGATCATTTCCCTTCTTAACTCCCTTATCAAAGATACACAGGAATATTATGATGATTATGAACCCACATGGGCTGGAAGGGCTATTCAGGAATTCGTAATTGAGAATCTGAGTAACTGGTATGTGCGGCTAAACAGGAAAAGATACTGGGGTGGTGATTATTCGATGGATAAACTATCTGCTTACCAAACACTCTATACCTGCCTTGAAATCATTACCCGGTTAATGGCTCCTCTGGTTCCATTTTATGCTGAAAGGTTATTTACAGACCTTAACCGGATCACCGGCAAATACAATGTTGAATCGGTTCATCATACCGATTTCCCTGAATATGATGAATCATGTATTGATAAAAAACTGGAAAGCCAGATGGCCATCGCGCAAAAAATCTCATCCATGGTGCTCGGCCTCAGAAGAAAAGTTAATATTAAAGTACGGCAGCCATTGAATAAAATTATGATCCCCTTACTG
>CAZGOR010000333.1:0-1879 GCA_964527875.1 uncultured Bacteroides sp.
AACTTAAGTATATATTCAATACAAATTTCGTATATTCTAATATATTAAACTATTAATCTTCAATTTTTTTTGGAAACCCTATTCGTTTTTGTTATATGGTTATTTTTTTGTCTTTTTAGATTATTTATTCTAAATATTAATGGATATGCGAATTGCGTATGCTATATGTCAAGATTGTCCAATGGACTCTTTACGTTTAATATGTTCCTGGTGCTGATGTGTGTGTAAATCTCCGTCGTCTTTATGCTCCGGTGTCCTAATATCTCCTGTACCAACCTTAAATCCGTCCCGCTCTCTAACATATGCGTGGCACATGAATGCCTCAGTGAATGAACACTCGCATTCTTCCTAATACCCGCTTTAACCAATGCTCTCTTTAACACCTGCTGAACACTTCTTGCCGAATAATGAGAACCATGAATGCCTTCAAATAAGTATTCCTCTGGCTTGTATATGCTGATATACCATCTCAAATTGTCATAAAGCTTGTCCGATAAAGGGACAATACGGTCTTTGTTGCCTTTCCCTCCCCAAATAAAAATTAATTTGCGATCAGCATCAATATCGGTCAATTTGATGTGTATCGCTTCACTTAACCTGATTGCAGTCGCATATATTAACATGATCATAGTCCTCTGCTTCTTGTTTGATATCACATTAATAATTGAACTAACTTCCTCGGTCGATAATACAATGGGTAACTTCTTCTCTTTCTTCGGCCTTGGCGCTTCTATATCCTCTGACAACCTGCCAAACATAACCTTGTAATATAACTTTATCGCATTGATCATCTGATTCTGAAATGACCGGGAATAATTGTTGTCCGTAACAAGCTCGTGTATATACTCATTTATCTGATCAGTTGATAAATTTTCAACTTGATCATTATCCCAGTGTTTCAAAAACCTGCTTATTAACGATCCATATGCTGTTATTGTATGATGACTGTAATTTTTCAGAATCATGTTGTTGATAACCTTGACAGGCACATTCCTGGATTGATCGTTATGAATATATCCGGGCCTCTCAACTGGTTGATAGATGGTTGATGAAATGGGCCTGTAATTGTTCTTGAGTAATACCCTTCTGAATATCTTCAGATTATAATGCCCTCCTTTTATAGACCATAATTTGATACTCTTATGCCAATAATGCCCATCCAGGGTCTTTACAAGTGCGATTAAATCCTCATTATATACGAATTTTAAATATATTCTGTCCTCCTCACAGACTTCCTGATAATAAATTATATCATTTGCATTTCGTGATTGAATACCCTTTGACAAGGACGAATGACTTTCCGTGTGTTCTAAAAATAGATACTTGCCGCTGAATGTTTTATTCAGATAATTTATGTGACTTTTAATATCACATATATGCCAACAATCTTGTGATTGACTCCATTGTAAATCCGGCAATGTTCTGAGATCATTGAATATTTGCTCGTTTTTTTCAAAAATTAGCTTTATCCTGATCTGACCTTTGTAAATAAATTTTTTTGTGTAAATCTTCTCCATGACAAATATTTATTGGTTCTGTCTGTTTATGACAAAATATCCAAATTATCGGTCATGAAAATCAGACTTTTTTCAATGATTTTTGAAATCTAATAGAAAGGTTCCAAAATAATGAGTTATTGTTCTTCAAACTGATCACCTTAATTTACCACGCAACCTTGCCACCATTGTAACCTTCGAGCTTCCAGCTTTGAGCTAATATTACAACCATTCCAACCATCGAGACAATTGCGACCATTGCGGCATTGCAACAATTGCAACCCTGCAACCTGCAACCTGCACCTTGTAACCTGCACCTTGTATCCTGCACCTTGTATCCTGCACCTTGTATCCTGCACCTTGTATCCTGCACCTTTTAACCT
>CAZGOR010000333.1:1979-4869 GCA_964527875.1 uncultured Bacteroides sp.
CACCTTGTATCCTGCACCTTGTATCCTGCACCTTGTATCCTGCACCTTTTAACCTGCACTTTGCACCTTGCAACAACAATATTCTTTGTATAATTTTATATATATTTATAAACGATTAAAATTTTTAATCCATCCCGGATACATGTATCGAAACTGGCTGAATATTTTAATTTTATTGTTCTTTAACTCTGTTTTCCTATTTGCCAGAGAAGAAATAAAAAATCCGGTAAATGGAATACTTGATCTGAGATCATACCAGTTTGATGATCAGACTGTCATTAACCTGAATGGTGAATGGGAATTTTACTGGAATAAACTTTTTGAACCGGATGATTTTAATAAACCCGGCAAACCACTTCCCGATCTCTATGAAAAAATTCCGTCCTACTGGAAAAACTATAAGATCAGAGGACATAACTTGCCCGGTAAAGGTCATGCCACATACAGGCTGTTGATTCTCCTGCCCGAGGGATTTAAAAGAACCATTATGTTCGATGTGCCGGTTTTCGATGATGCGTTCAAATTGTACCTGAATGATTTTTATACGGGTGGGAACGGCGAACCGGGAATCTCTGAAGAAAAAAGCAAACCAGGGTATGCACCGTTCCTAACAATGTATACTGCCAGAACCGATACACTGCAGGTGTTAATCCAGGTATCAAACTATCATCATCGGCGCGGGGGATTCTGGAAAACAATGAGGATGGGGGCAACCGGCAAACTTGTAATGTTAAGTAATCAGTATAAACTGATTAGTAATATCTCCCTTGGCGTACTGATCAGCTTTTCACTGTTTTTCCTGGTCTTTTTTCTGCTATACCGGAGAGAAAAGATTACTCTATACTTCTCCCTTGCCCTTGTCGGAATATTCTTCAGATTGATCAGTACAGACGTTTTTTCCATACTGTTTTTTGCAGACAATGTGCCCTGGAACTGCATGATCCGAACCGAATATCTTGGATCATTCATGGCATTCGGTTTTGGCATGTGGTATTTCTATTCTTTATACCCTGGTAAAATCATTAAATTCCTTACGTGGATAAATAGTTGTATCCTCTTATTGTTGTCTGTTTTTGTGATTTTCTCCAGAGTCGATCTCTTTGCCTGGTCGATGTTTTATTTTCAGCCCGCCGTAATCCTTTTTTTGTTGTATTACCTTGTGGTAAGCACCATAAGTGCTGTTAGAGGTAATATTGTACATGTGATTTATCTTTCAGCACTTGTTATTTTTATAGCAGCTCTGATCAATGATATTCTCGTTGCTAATTCTCAGACTGCAATTACAAGGAATTACAGCATACACTTTGCAGTTCAGCTGTTCGTCTTTATACAGGCAATCCTGATCATTCGTAAATGGATCTCAACATATAAAGAGAAGGAAAGATTACACCAGGAAATTAACCATATCAACAGAAATCTGGAAAAAATGATTGAAGACCGTACAACTGAACTGAACCAGCGGAATAAGGAATTGCAGGATGCCCTCGATTTTAAGGATAAGGTTTTTTACATTATTGCACATGACTTGAGGAGCCCTGTAGCCAGCCTGTCACAGAATTTGGAATTAATGAATCTTGATCTGTCTGACGATGAACGGCATGAAGTTTTTAACTCTTTACGGGATATGGTTCATAATGCATCAAACCTTATTGATAATCTCCTGTACTGGGGTCGTAGCCAAGGTAAACAGATAAATTATAGTCCAACCAGATGCGATTTAAAAGCTATTATTAAACAAATATTCCAGTTATTTAAGGATCAGGCAAAGAAGAAATCCATTTCGATGAAAATACAACCGGAAGTGAATCCCGTAGCCTATTGTGATGAGGAATTGATCAGGATCGTTTTAAGAAACCTGGTTTCCAATGCGCTTAAATTTACCCCAAAACAAGGTGAAGTTGTTGTTTCAATTATACAGGGAAAAGATCATAAAAATACGATCCGGTTAATGGTTGCAGATACCGGAATAGGAATTCCGGAAGTTAAAGTCGATAACTTGTTTACTGACAAAGAGATAACTACCGCTGTCGGTACTGAGGGTGAGAAGGGGACCGGCCTGGGGTTGAGAATATGTTATGATCTGGTTAAGATTAATAATGGAAATATTACTATCGATAGTACTCCGGGAAAAGGGACAAAAGTAAATATAACTTTACCTCTAAAATGATCACCCTGTAAGTTGTACACCGCAGCCCCACGCACCTGTACCCTGAACTGCTCACTCCCTTAACTTTCTTGCCTGCCGAAACTTTAGTGAAGGCAGAAGCCTCAACCTTAGCCTCAGCCTTCTTCAATTGTAACCCTGCAACAATTGCGATAATGTCTTTCCCGCCAATAAACGATTTATTTTCTTACCAGATATTTTTCCAATAGCTTGTGAATAGCCTTCACATTAAATGGTTTCAGGATGTAATCCGTGAAACATCCTGCGTATAATCCGTCTTCTATCTCACCTTCAAATGTGAAAGCCGTCTGTGCAATAATGATGATATCATCTCTGATATCTCTGATCCTGTGCGATGATTCAAAACCATCGCATTCAGGCATCAGAATGTCCATAAAAATCAAATCGATAGTATCTTTATTTTGCCGGAAAACTTCAATTGCTTCCTGCCCATCCCTTGCACGAAGCAAATGAGCACCTGTACTGCTAAGAATCTCTTTGAGATAGAGATAGTTGGATTCAGTATCTTCTGCAATCAGAATTGTTTTGTCAGCAAAATTGATTTTTTCTTTTACAGCAGTTCGTTTCCCCTTTTTGTCTTTGATTTTCGGTCTTGAATACGGGATCGTGAAATAAAAAGTTTATCCTTTACCAAGAGCTGATACAATCCATATTACACCATTCAGCAAGTGAACTAGGTCGCGGGCAAGTGCCAGGCCCAATCCT
>CAZGOR010000334.1:0-4845 GCA_964527875.1 uncultured Bacteroides sp.
TTCTTCTGTTTGTTCTTCCAGGTTTGGTAAAAGGGGAGCATATATCCCTGGAAATATAGTAATAATAACAGGCTGGTTCTCAATTTTCTTAATGATCAGGTTAATTGTCCATGTTTTCCTGGGATGTCCTATGATTTGAACTTTCTGCAGTGTTTCATATTCCATACCCTCCAGTTGATGTTTCATTTCTTCCGATAGTTTATCAATATGAATAACACAATCTTCACCAATTCCTTCCGGAATAAGTTCTTTTGAAAAAATAAGTTTGACTTCACAACGATCACCCATCCATTCGAACACAAAACCATCACTTTTAAACCTGTCAATTACCATATTCAATAAATGTAAAGGATCAGAAGTAAATGATTTGAAAAACCTTGAACCCTTTTCTTTAAGCCGGTTGTCAATATCATCATCAGAATATTCAGAATTTTTAATCAGGTATTGCCTGTACTTATGATTTATCTCACTAAAATGCTTCAGTACATGGAATTGTCTTTCAATCGGAAAAACAGCTTGTTTAAGGTTTTTATATCGAAAAGATTCAGCCATACTGTCTTTTTGCATATCCGTTTGGCAACCGGACTTTTCTGTATCATCCTCAACGCTTTGAAATGTGTCCGGTTGAAAACCCTGCCTGCCGGCAGGCAGGCGGACTTTTCAGTTACATCCTCTATGTTTTTGCTGCCGGTTGGCGACCGGCAGAACTTAACCCTTCTCCATGCTCCATAGATTGACTGGCGCTTGTTTACCTATGATTTGACAACCAGGGGTTGACTATCCTTCTTCCTGCGACCCTGTAACCTGAGATCCTGCAACCTTGCACCTTGTACCATGTACTCTTCTAAAACTTCACTCCCATTAAAATCACATCATCTATCTGTTCACGGTCACCTTTCCAGGAATAGAAATTTTTTTCAAGCAACATTTTTTGTTTGCTCATCGGCATCCTATGAATTTCAACAAGATATTTTTTCAGGGTACCATATTTGTATTTTTTTCCATTCGGACCACCGAACTGATCCGCATATCCATCTGAAAAAAGATATATTATATCACCTTTCTTAATTTTTAATGTACGAGATTGAAATAAATCAGAATTCTCTTTCTCGTATCCTATTGGCATCCTGTCGGCTTTGAACTCTTCCAATGCTCCATTCCGTATAAGGTAGACAGGATTATTGGCTCCGGCAAATTCCAGCTGGCCGGTTTTCTTATCATATTGACAAAGAGCGATATCCATACCCTCTTTCTGTTCCTTTTCCTTGCCGGTTTGTTTCAGCGCCTTGATCACTTCCTTCCTCAGATTATTCAGTATTTCATTTGCTGCCAAAACTTTGCGTTGATTCACGATCTCATCCAGGAAGGTTATCCCCAACAAGCTCATAAACGCACCGGGTACCCCGTGACCTGTACAATCGGCAATACAAAATATAACTTTGTGATTCACCTGTGATGTCCAGTAAAAATCACCACTTACAATATCTCTGGGCAGGAAAAGAATAAAATGACCGGGCAATGTTTTTCTAAGGTTTTCTTCCTGGGGTAATAAAGCAGCCTGGATCCTGCTGGCATAGTTGATACTGGCAGTAATTTCCTGGTTGATCAGATTGATCTCATCATAGGCTGCCTTTAACTCGACATTCCTGAGCTGGAAAATCTCTTTTTCCTTTTCAGCTTTATCAACGGCAAAAGCGATCTGCTGATTTTTTAGCCGGTTTCTTGTCTCATCGTTATTAACCTCTTCCTTTAATTCATAATAGATTTTGTAGTGTTTCAGTGCTTCTTCGGGTTTTCCTTTTGATTCATAATAATTTGCAAGTGCAAAATGAACTTCATATTGCAGGGGTTTGGCCTGTAATTCCGTGGCCAGCACCAGTGAATCATCGAGGAACCGGTATGCGGCATCCATTTTTTTCATTTGAAGCAATACCCTGCCCATCCCCAACATTGATTGAAGTCTGCAACGTTTATCAACCTCACTGCATTCGTTATCAAGGTTTTTCTGGTAATATAACCGTGAATTCTCATGATCGCCCATTTCTTCATACGTACTTGCCATTCCCAGATAGGTCCATGGCAGAGCACCATATTGTTTCAATTCTTCCCTGATCTTTAAACTTTTCTGATAATTTTCAAGAGCCTGATCATATTGTTTCTTTAAGGCATGTATTCGTCCTATCCGGTTTAAGGATGAGGCAACAGCTTTCTGATCTCCCAGTTTATCCCTGATTTGCAGACTTTCATTATAAGCGGTTAAAGCCCGGTCGTAGTCGGTCAACCGACTGTAAATCAATCCAATCACGCTCTGAGCTTCTCCCTCCCCTTCTCTAAACCTGATTTCCCTTGCTTTTTCAAGCGCTTTCTGAACATATTCCAGTCCGGTTTCATAATCACCGAAGCTTTCATAAATATTACCGGCAAAAGTGAGGGCAACAGGAAATCCTTTCTCCCTCTCATTTTTCGCGAAGTATTTTAAAGTTTTTGTAAGGAATTCAAGTGCCTCACGATTTTCTGATTTAAAAAAGTGATTGACAGCCAGGTTGAGCCGGGCATAGGCTCGGCCCCTTGGATATTTTTTTTCCCTGCTCAGCTGAAAGGCCTCATCCGTGCACCTTTTCGATTCTTCAAGATCAGTATACCTCAGTTCCCAGGCAAGCTGGTTGAGAAGATCTATCTTTTTTTTGGGCTCCCTGGTTTTTGCCAATTGTGATTTAATATAATCAGACCGATGTGTCATAGGATTTAATTGTAAGATTTAAAGATATGGAATATTGGAATATTGGAATATTCCATTATTCCAGCAACCAAATACCCCGGCTAACAACCGGGTTTACATGTTACATCCAGATTGTATTCATCTGCAGGTTAACAACCTGCAAAACTTAATTTCACAATATCAATACCTATCATTAATTTACATAATACCCCGGTTAACAACCGGGTTTACATTTCACATCCAGATCTATATTCATCTGCAGGTTAACAACCTGCAAAACTTAATTTCACAATATCAATACCTATCATTAATTTACATAATACCCCGGTTAACAACCGGGTTTACATTTCACATCCAGATCTATATTCATCTGCAGGTTAACAACCTGCAAAACTTAAGTCTGATATCAATAGTTTTTTTATCTTTATTTCAGCTTAAAATACAAAAAAACATCAATATCATTATCCACAAATGTCAGAAACCTTATTCAAAAAATTGGTTATTATCATTGGATTAGCCATGTTAATCTGTCTCATTCCACTGATTATTTCAATCATAAATGATACTGGTTCAACATCAATAATGTCGGCTTTTTTAAACTGGGAAACTGGTCCACTGACGATCATATTGGCATTTTTACTGGGACTTGCTTATTTTACCGAAATAACTATCATATCTATCCGCTATTCTGATAATAAAAAATTCAGAATAGTTATTTATACCCTGATACCAGTTGGTTTTGTACTCACCTTTGTTTTTGCATTTTTCGCTGAAACAGACCTGTTAATCATTTTTTCAGGTATTGTTCTATTGTTTGCACCAATTAGTATTGCCTTGTTTATTTTCCCGAAACGACGAACTACCCTATTCCTTTATATCCTAATAGGTTTAATTTTTGCAGGTCTGGTCATGAAACGATTCCATATTATTGGAGCCGGTGCATGTTTAACGGCTTGTCAATCGCTATTAGGCATTGGAATTTTTATATATGGTATCAAATCCTTATTTCTTATACGGAAAAACAGATATCTTTCAATTACCATTCCCGTGTGCTCATTTATTATTGCGCTGGTCAGTATAGGTGCCCTGTTTAAAATTCAACATTGGCCGGGAGCAGGAATCATACTACAATTCAATATCGTTTCCATTATCCTTATAACGATCATTGCGTTATTAACATTACCACAATCCGGATTTTTCAACTGGAATCCTGAATATAAAAAACTATTTTACAGAAATACCGTAGTTCCATGGCTGATCGTTGTTTTTTTGATTGGTTTTTATTTTCTGGCACCACCAAGTACAAAAGAAAAAATTTTTCCGCCACGACATGAGTTCAGAACTCATTTCAATATGTTTCCATATGATCTGGAACAGGCAGACGTTGAAGATAGCTATGAAAAATGATACGACTATGTTCACTCTGCAATATTGGAATTTACCGGGCTAAAAATATTCTCTTCCAATACCAGTCTGATCATTTCAGATACCTCCGCCACATATAACCGTAGCATATCATTTTCTATGCAAATAAGGTACTTCCCATCATTGCTGAAAACAGGTTTCGATCCCTGCAAAATTTTGAGATTCAAACCATCGGCATAATAAAGGCCGGTAGTATGATTATCAAGGTTTGTCAATGCATAATAAAATCCATTCGGAGAATAATCAAAACAGGTTAACCTGTTACCAGGTTGGTTGTTTATGATTCTTTCATAAAGATCATCCTCTGGCTTCCCAATATATGGGCTTACATCTGAATAATTCACGGGACTGGAAAATGAAAAATCAAGCCTTGTATAATAAATGAAGGGAATATCAGGATTCAGAATATTTTCATCATGAACATTTATTTCTTCCTCAAGTTTATTATATGCTGTCAGAATAATGCCCATATCTTTACCCCGGAATAAAGCTTTACAATAAGGATCTCTGTTTAGGTAAGGGTAACCCTCATCAGATGGTCCATAAGTTTTCCATCCATATAGATCCCAGATACAATAACTACTATCTTCAGATGCACTTAAGATATAAAGGGAATTCTTTGAAAACTCAACAGACCAGACAGATCCGTCATGAGCTGGAATTGTCCTGAAAAATGAATAACCCTGTCCGTTCGATTTATT
>CAZGOR010000335.1:0-4800 GCA_964527875.1 uncultured Bacteroides sp.
TTTCACTTAATTCCTTTGCCTCCAGGAAATATTCAAGGGCCTGCTCATATTGCTTCAGTGAAACTGATACTTCACCCATGTTATTCAATGTAACGATAAGATTATTTTCATTCTTTGTCTTTTTGGCTATCTCATATGCCTGATACAGGTAATCAAATGCTCTTTCATAATCTTTTCTTTCATTGTAAACTCCGCCAATATTGTTTGTAAGGATAAATATGATTTCATCATTTCCGAGTCCGGAATATATCTGGAGTGCTTTTTCGAAATATTCAAGGGCTTTATCATAATTGAGCGTTTGTAAGTGTACTGCTCCTATGTTATTCAGGGTTTTTGCGATATCATTACTGTCGCCCAGTTCTGTTCTCAGCTGTAAAGCCCTGTAATAATATTCAAGGCTGTTAGAATAATCGCTCAGCATGTAATATGCATTCCCTGTCATGTTAAGAGAATAAGCGATCCGGTAATTATCTTTAATCTTTTCCGCCAGGTTAAGAGCATGGGTTGCATAGAGCAGGCTGGTATCAAAGGAACGCTGCCAGTATAATTGCGAAAGCTTATTAAAAAGATCGATACGGGATGCATCATCTGCATTCCTCAATTGATTGACAAGACTGTCAACATGAGTATCCGGTGAGGCCCTCAGAGGTAAAAGGCTGAAAATCATCCCGTAAAAAATAATAAGAATTGTCTGTTTTATGGACATACCCGGCGCTTTTTAAGAAAAACTAAAGTATAAAATTATAAACAAATTAATTATTTCTCGCACCTGCCTGCCGAATCCGTCAACTGCCGGAGCAGGCAGGGATTAACGCTGATATTGTCGCAAATTTACGCAGAAATTAATTTACTGGTTGTGAGCTATCTGCGAGAATTTGCGTTTCCCTGCCTGACGGCAGGCAGGAATTTGCGAATATCTGTCCTGTGAAATATACTTAAAGATTTTTACTCTGCAAAAATTTCACAGGGTCTGCGAGAAGCCCTTAAATGCTTTATAACAGAAAGTCTATGATTTTTTATTCATTTTTTCCTTTACCTCGCTGGAAATTTTTCCTTTATGTAAACGTGTTTCAATGATGTCACCTTTTTTTACAGACAGGGTTTCTTTGAGTGGTTTTCCTCTTAAAAGGGTAATGGAATATCCTCTTTCCAGGATTTTCTCGGGATTCAGTCCGGAATTTACCTGGTGATATAGATCAAGCTGATTCCTTTTCATTTCCAAGAAATTATGAATTGGATGATGAAGGGAAGATACCAGGTTGTTCAATTTAAGGGTGCGGATCCTGATGAGATTATGGATAGCTGTTATCAATTGTTTAAAGAAAAAACTGATATTACTGGTATATATTTCCAAAAGTCGGATGGAAACGGAGCTTACTTTTTCAAAATAAAACCTGAGGTTGTCCTTCTCATGCTGTAACTGCATATTGATAACAGCTATAATCCGCTCCCTGATTGAGGTCAGGAGTTCCTGGTTATGTCCTGTAACTGTGGCAACCAGTCGTGTAAGCTTTGATTCAGCCTGTGAAAGCCTTTGGTCAAAATCATTCATCCTGCTGATCAGAAATCCAGCTGCAGCTGTTGGTGTCTTCAGTTTTGTATGGGCTACCATATCCGTGATTGTCTCATCCTGCTCATGACCGATACCGGTCAGTATCGGCAGGGGAAACTGGGTGATATGATAGGCAATATTGTAATTATCAAAGCTACTCAGGTCAGCTTTTGAACCACCGCCACGAATAATGACCACTGCATCAAAATATTGTTCATGATTATAGATCTTTTCAAAGGCTTTGATAATGCTGGCCTCAGCTTGCTCACCCTGCATAATAGATGGAAATAAGACCAGGTAAAAAACATAACCGTAGGGATTGTGTTCAAGCTGATTGATGAAGTCTTTATAACCGGCAGCTGTTTCAGATGAAATAATAGCAATTTTTTGGAGAACAAGCGGTAGGGCCAGCTCTTTATTCATATTCATGACCCCTTCCTCTTGAAGTCTTGAAATAATCTCCTGACGTTTTCTTTCAATGTCTCCAAGTGTATAGGTGGGATCAATATCTGTAATGTTCAGGCTGTAGCCATAGATTTCGTGAAATTCAACCTTTACGCTGATAAGTATTTTGATACCCTGTTTAAGTTCATAACCGGTTGTTTTTTCAAAATATGGTTTCAGCATGCGAAATGTAAATGACCAGATTATTCCACGCGCCCTGGCTGTAGTGCGGTCTGTCTTCGGATCTTTTTCAATCAGTTCAAGGTAACAGTGGCCTGAAGCATTTATCTTGATTTCACTGATTTCAGCTGTTACCCAGACGTTTTCAGGAAAATGGTCATGAATGATTGATTGGACCTGAAGGTTCAGTTCTGAGAGCTTTAATATATGCCGGTCATTATGATTGGTCATTCTTTAATGAATCTTCCGGAACGGATTTTATGATCTGCGGTTATTCTGATAATATACAGGCCCGGATTAAGCTCTTCAAGTGCATTGATGGAAAATCCGGTACCGGTCAGGTTGATATTCCCTGCTGATGATCTGATTTTGCGGCCGGATGCATCATAAATCTCCCATTGCAGGGTCTGTCCTGTAGTAACAGACAATGAAACAAAAAGGATGCCTTTTACAGGATTTGGGTAAAGAACCAGGTCCTGGTCTGATGGCTGATAATTTTTGCCGGTAATAATGTCATTTGCCACGCCCAGATTTGGAATGCCGTAACCGGTCAGGTTGTCAGTCCAGGGATACTTACTGGATGATTGTTCCAGGGTATGGATCAATTCATCATTTGAAATATTCCTGAATTTTTGCCATAAACAGGTTGCCAGTCCTGCCATGATAGGTGATGAAAAAGATGTACCGCTGCCCGGGCCGACAGTCCCGTCAATCTTTTGAACATAGGCACCCTGGCCAATGGCAACCACATTTGGTTTGATCCTGTGGTCAAATGTTGGACCTTGTGAGCTGAAGGTTGCATAAGTGCCGTCTGGTTTTATTGCTCCGACTGTGAGCACATTGTTGCCATCGGCCGGTGCAGTAATATATTTCCATGGCTTGTTTCCTGCATTTCCGGCGCTTACAACAACCAGGATACCTTTTGATGCTGCCAGATCGGCTCCCCGGGTGACCAGTGTTGTATGACCGTCCATATCTTTATAGGTGTAATTCTGAAGGGAATCATCAAATTGAGAATATCCCAGGGAGGAATTAATTACGTCGGCTCCAACACTGTCGGCAAATTCGGCTGCCGCGATCCAGTTTGCTTCCTCAATCCGGTATTCCGAAACAACATCTTCTGACCGGAGCAGCCAGAAATTAGCTTTTGGGGCAGTACCAATCAGCGTATCCGGTATATTCCCACCAATGAGCGACAATACTTTCATGCCATGGCTATGTTCTCTGTATACATTGTTCCCTGCTTTAACAAAATCTTTAGTACCCAGTATCTGTCCGTTGATGCGAAGACTGTCGAAGGCCCGGAGTGAATCGACATTCATGAAACCTGCATCCAGTATGGCAATATGCATACCCTGACCCTGATATCCCTCTCCGTGTAATCTTTCTCCATGATGTATCATGATTTGCTGACCGGCCAGCCCGTATTCAAGTGAGTTCATATTCTCATTATCAATGAGCGCTTTATGGGCAGAAGTATCAGAATATGGCCCCCGGTACAAGAGTTGGGTATAACTGATAAAGGATTGCTGGTTCAGCAGTTGAACCAGTGATGAGTCAACAGTCTCAATCACTGCGGCATTGAACCATTTGCTGGTATATAATAATCTGGCATTCAGCTTAAGGAGACTATCGGTATAAACAGGATTTACCGGCAGATCGGATTCAGTTACCGGGATTTCGTACCGGTCCCTTCTGTTTATTGCACGATCGGATAAATATTGCTCAGGATTATCAATTATAAAAGGTGTTTCATCTTTATCAGTAAATGAAACCCAGAATTTGTAAATGATGGTATCCTGAGCATTCGCAGGATTAAATATCATCCACAAAAGCAATAATATAATGTTCCTCTTCATACCCTGCAAAAATAATAGAGATTATATTATGTAGTATCACAGTGGTGGATTATTATGAATATACATTCGTTATTTTTCGAAGATAACTTTTATTAAGTTCGTGGAGTAGTTAAAGAGCAGTTTATTGCGGAGACTTACCCCTCTTTTGATTCCCCCCTCTCTCGTGAGAGCTACTCTATATGCACATTTCTATCCAGACCAGACAGGATGTGGCCTGTAAACATCGTATCCAACTTTTTCTGAACTCTGGTACAGATTATTAGCTGTTATAGTGATGTGCTTTTGTATCTTTTATAACAGCCAAGATGTATTGTTTGTATATACTTGACTCTCTCCCCCCTCTCTGCCTTGTAGAGAGGAGAGGACAGGTGAGGACAGTCAAGAAAACTTAGCATAATGAATCAAGGTTTCATTTTCACTATAATAATCCTATAAAGTATAACTTAAAAAATATTTATGTATAAAGAGTAACACTTAAGGGAAAGGAGGTGGAGTAAAATTACGAATTGCTCCTTGTGAAATCTTATGATTGTCAGAAAATCATTTCACAGGAATAATATTATCCAGGTCCGGTTCCGGGATGGTGCCAAGATTTTTTTCAATTTCTTCCATACGTTTCTTAACTCTCTCTTCAAGTACCTCTTCATTTAGCAATTCACCATTATCATAATGAAGTTCAAAATCCAGTTGTCCATCATCATTATAATATTGCCATGAACCATCCAGTCTGTTTTGGTTATATTGCCCGTCAATAACAAGATGACT
>CAZGOR010000336.1:0-4794 GCA_964527875.1 uncultured Bacteroides sp.
CCCCCCCCCCCCCCCCCCCCCCCCCCCCCCCCCCCCCCCCCCCCCCCCCACTTCGAATTAAGAACATATAAACCCAAAAGATTTAAACACTGTATTTTCGAATATGGAAAAGTATATAATGATGCTGATAAAAGGGGTCTTTTTTATGGTTCTATATATGGCAATACAATATTTAAAAATTGTGAATTCCGGAACTGTTATGGAATTAAATCCGGAATTGTTTATGCTTTTTCCAGCGCAAATATTAAATTGATTTCAAATACTTTTTATAATAACAGAGTTACATTGACAAATGCAATTGTTTATTTAAGCGGGTCTAATTTTACTTTCCGGAATAACCTGGTATTCAATAATACCGGTGAGCAATGGTGCACCCACCTGAGTGGCGCTAACGTTGATGTAATTAATAATTGCTACTATCACAATAAAGGAGCTATCAATTTTAAATGCTATAATTTGAATTTTGTAAACAACACAATGGTACAAAATACCAATAGTGTTTCACTATGGGGAGGAGACAATGCTAATATTATAAACTCAATAGTACCGGATCTTAACATTTCTCAGGATGATTATAGTATCCTTAATAGTTATATCCCTGCTCATATTTGTAATGGACAATGTTCAGATATCTTAAGCGAACTGCCCGTTTTTAAAAAACCACTTGGATTTTCAGGACCGGGGCCTTATGAAATAGTATCAAAAGCCGATTATTCATTATCAAGTGTTTCTCCCGGGATTGATTTTGGTACTCCGGATACATCAGGATTGAATTTGACTCTCCCGGATCTCTCAGGAAATCCCAGGGTTCATAATAACCGGATTGACATAGGAGCATATGAACACCAGGGGGGATTGCCTGTTATTTCAAAACAACCTGTCGGAGGGTCTTTTTGTGTAAATAATCATCATATTTTGATTACTGATTATGAAAATTCAGATTCTGCATTGTTTCAGTGGACAAAAGACGGTGTGGATATTCCCGGAGCCAATAATGATAGTCTTATTCTGGATACCATCACTGTTGAAGATGAAGGTAATTATTATTGTACTATCAGCAATTCATATGGTTGGGTAACTTCATCCTCAGTTCTGTTAAAAGTTATTGCCCCGCCTGAAATATTTGGACAGCCGGAAAGTATGTAGTTGGAACCAGGCAAGCAGGTAAATCTTAAGGTTTCTTATACAGGCACTGAACCACTTAGTTTTAAATGGGAAAAAGACGGTCAGGAAATCTCCGGTGAAACATTGCCCGAATATAAATTTACTCCGGTTGATTCCACCTGGGAAGGCAGTTATACATTTACAATTACCAACTCCTGCGGTTCTGTTTCTACTGAACCGGTAAATTTATTCCTCGCACCGCAAATATGTATGGTAACTGTTGATCCCCTGACAGGTTATAATCTGGTGATCTGGGAAAAGACTTCCAAAGCACCTCTTGAGGCGTATAATATTTACCGTGAAAGTGAAGCAGCAGGCATTTATGATCTGATGGGGACAGTTTCTCATGAAGATCTCAGTATTTTCGTTGACTCAACAGCCGATCCCACGGTACAGGCTTACATCTATAAAATCACAGGTGTGGATACGTCAGGTTATGAAACGGATATGGATCTGTGCAGGCCACACAAAACCATTCACCTCCTGGTGTCAACCAATCCTGAACTGAACACCACACAGCTTGAGTGGGATAAATATTACGGGTTCGACTATCAGACATATGTCATATACAGAAGTGCCACAACAACCAATTTCTCTCCTGTTCACTACATGGCAAGCTCCCTGAGTTCATGGACCGATCCGGATCCGTTAGACGAGGTTACATTTTACCGGATCGCAGTTGAAAAGCCGGACCCCTGTTTCCCCACAGGTAGCAGTAAAAAAGCTGAATCAGGACCATACAGCCATTCCATGTCAAACATAGAAGATAACCGCCTGCAGGCCGGTCAGAGTCCACCGGATACCATTATGCTAACCAATTCCAGTATTGATGAAAATAATGGGTATGGTATGCTGATCGGGCGGTTAAATACAATAGATGCTGATACACTCGATACCCATGCCTACTCATTGGTGAGCGGTGAAGGGGATGATGATAATATCAGCTTTACCATTCTTGGAGATATGCTGCTCGCCGCTGAGATTTTTGATTATGAATCAAAAAGTGTTTATTCCATCAGGGTAAGATGTACAGACAAAAATAATCTGACCAGGGAAGAGATATTTGCTATTTCTATCAATGACGTCGTTGAAACAGGACTTGCAGACTATCATTCCTCAAACCGGATCCGGATATACCCGAATCCCTTCAATAATTCCACAACGCTTCTGTTCAATAATCCCGAAGGTTGTTCATATTCACTCTATATCATGGATCTTTCAGGAAAGATAGTGAGGATTGTGGATAACATTAACACCTCCAGGTACGTTTTTAAAAAAAGAGATATGAAGGAGGGATTTTATTTTGTTGAGCTGAGAGGACCGGAAATTTATAAAGGTAAATTAATAGTGAGGTAAATTCTCCAAGTACCATTTAAAATTTCTGCAAAGCGTTTAGATTGATCTGACTGAAATAAACCGGTATTATCTGATCGGATTGATATGATCGGTTATTGTCTCAATTGGTAAAGAAAAATATCATGGCGACAGCACTTACAATAAAGAACAGACCCGTTGGCACATTAATGCATATCAACTGGCTGATATTCATATGATGATGAATCCAGGTTCTTTTCAGATTTCTCAGGCTGAGATAAAGTCCTGTTAATACCAGAACCGATTGCAGCCATGGAACAGCCCGGGGTAAAAACTGGTGCCAGGGTACGTTGGCTGTACCGAGAAAGTCCCAGCCCCATCCAAACGGATCGGAAATGGATTGTTTGATGAATGTTACATTCACAAATAACATGGGAATGACAAAGGCAATCCACAGCATAAGTCCCAGGGGGAGTAAGGTTCCGGCTGAGTCAAGAAATACTTTTTTAACACTGATCTGAAGATTGGAAAGCCTGGCGCCTGCCCAGGAGAGTACATATAAAATCCCCGGCATTACTATCAGAACAAGTGTCCATACAATCAATGCATATATACCGAATAATCCCCAGTTCCCTTTATCAATAATATTCACATAATCACGAACCACCGGCCAGTGACCATGATACAATACATTATAAACAGCTGCCAGGGTAAATATGCTTATTGTTGCCCATGCTTCGCTCAGGTTTCGTGTACCCAGTTCTGTTCCGAATGGCCGGGCATATAAGGAAACATTGTTATACAAACAACTTCTGATACATTCAAGACATAATCCGCAATCAGAATTTTCATTCATTTCGCCTACATTGATTCCGTAAGGGCATGCCCATCCTTTCTGACTACCTTTCCGGCAATAGTGAGTTTTACAGCGATCACATATCTGTTGTGATTTTTTCCTGAGAGCCAGAGGGCTCATTCGGGAGAATGGTCCGACAAAGACACTGACCGGACAGAGGTAACGGCAAAAAGTCCGGAGTTCAAAAAACAGAGCCATCAGGGTTGGTAGCAGCAACAATATAATGACGGTATACCCTGTAACTTTGGGTATGGCAACAAGAGTGGCAGAAAAAGTGGTCAGGGTCAGCAGTAAAATTAACTTTGGCCAGTCGTTTTGCAACCATACGGGCCATTTAAGGAATAGTCCGGAAAATTTGTTCCGGTACTCTCCTTTGGTACCGGTAACTGGTGTTAAAACCGATTTACGCTGGATCAAATCCCCGAAAAAGGGCAGCGGACAAATGGTACACCATATTCTGCCAAGGAACGGTGTCAGCAGCGCTATCAGAAGGAATAGCCAGACAGCCCACATTAAAAGAACACCAAGGTTTCTGCCTGACATTTTTGTGCCGAATATGGATGTCAATATCACCAGATACATGATCACCATGACTATGATCATCAGAATAGTCTGCGGCCACCTGGAAATTACTAATTTCCGGAGCAGACCGGATTTTTTCAGCAAATCCCGGTAACCTGCCTTTTTATCGTTGTTTTCAGTGCCTGGTTTTGATTTACGTAATAATCCAATGATCCATATCAGCAGGATCCCGGTAATACAACCCAGACTGAAAACAAGCAGAGTATTGGGTTTAATGATCAACTTTCCGTGTTCAAAAGCGTGCATGGGACCGCACCATACATGACAGCGGTAATTGTTTTTCGAAACCAGAAAGTTCAATATTCCGGGATGTCTGGCTGTAAAGGCCACCTCACGTGTAAGCACCGGTTTCTCTGTCGGATCACTTGCCTTGAATAGCTCAACCATGTCACGGGCAGGACTGACCTTGGCATCTATATCGAACTCCTCCAGGAAAAATGAATGGCCTGTATCGTCGGTGGAAAAGGTTAAATGCAACCTGTCACCCCGGTTACACCTGATTACAGCAGGATCTTTCCCATAACGGAAACTCCTGATATGGATATACCTGTCAACCGGTTGGCGTGTAAAAAACTGGCAGATAACAGCAGGAATGAATCCGAAACTGAAAATAACCAGGAAAGTGATAGTATATCTTTTAAACGCCTGCATCAAATTTCAATCTCTCTTCTTTCTTCAATAATAATAATAATATATGTATTGTGCGATTAAATCGACGATATTCATAATGAGGAATTCAAAGAGTGTATCATTAAAACATATTTTCACTGAAAGGAAACAGATTCAGGCTTCAGGCATAGGAATGAATTGAATGTCCCGGTTGGCCGGGACATTCACCATGGCGGTGCTATGTAGAATCCCGCTAAATACCATTTGAC
>CAZGOR010000337.1:0-4773 GCA_964527875.1 uncultured Bacteroides sp.
ACCTCTGGTTTAACTCCAACTTTTACCATCGAGAAGATTTTCAGTGGCAGAACAGGATATCATGTTTCTAAGGCTTGATATGAACGGGGCAGAGGCAAACAGGATCTTTTACGGTGAATCCGGATTCCAGGAAGGCCATGCTATTTATTATACATCCGGCGATAAAGGATATATTATCGCAGGCACGAACGATTTTGAAGTTTTCAGTATGGCGGCACTGGTTAAAACAGGCCCCGATGGTAACTTCGAATAATACTGTAATTTCCTTTAAAACATGCAACCTTTGAGGCTTTTATAATGTCTAAAATATTAACATTTATACCATTTGACTTCTCTTCTGTATAAATTCGAGAAAATCAAAATACAATGAAGCGCAATGCTGAATTATTCATTATTTTATTTCTGGTTTTCATAAGTCCGGAAATACTTGCACAAGCATCGGCCACATTGACACCGGACGACCAGCTGGAAGAAAGAACGCTCGATAACAGGAAACTCACCCTTGTGCTTAAGAATGATACATTTGTCAATCCTCCCACACTTCATCCGGATACTTTTATCCTTAAGGCTGCCCCGGCAGGGCTGACAATAAGTTCTCTGAGTTACAAACGCGATACTTCCGTGGTTATTAACCTGGATTTTGACGAAACTGATTTTGATGTTGACTATAATAATTTCAGGGTGGAGATAAAAGAAGAAGCTTTGAAGATAAGCTCTGTAAATCTTACTACAGATCCTGCACTGACCATTTCAGCTAAAGTGGAAGAAGCTTTAATCACACCCGACCAGTTACTGAAAGAAATGGATCTGGATTCCAGGTACCTGAACCTGGAATTAAAGAATGAAGAATTTAAGCGTCCGCTTTCAAGCAATAACTTCAAACCCCGCGATGCACCTTCCGGCCTGACCCTGACAGTTGCTTCAAGCCCGGCTCCAACGGATACGACCGTTCGATTGAACATAAACTTCAGTGGTGACGATTTCGATACCGATTATCCCGGTTTTCATGTTTGGATTGATGATGCAGAACTCACATATTCGGTTGATTCCCTGTTGAGTGATAACCAGACCATATATGCCAATATTGAATCTGCTGAAATAACGCCTGATGATCCCCTGGAAGAAAAAACGCTGGATTCAAGACACCTTGAATTAAAACTTAATGAAGAGAAATTTACAACCATTCCAACACCTTCATCAACGTTTCTGAAACCGCGAAATGCACCACCGGGCATGACTTTGGAAGTTGCTTCAAGCCCGGCGGCGACCGATTCAACGGTCAGACTGCTGGTTGATTATTCCGGAGATTTTGATGTTAATTATCCCGATTTCCATGTCTGGATCGATAGCTCAAAGCTATTACTTTCAGATTATTCATTATTGACAAATTCTGTCCAGGTTACTGCATATGTTGAACACCCGGAAGCTTCTTTAACTCCGGATGTTCCATTGAATGAACCGGATCTTGATTCACGTTTTATCAATATCAGCCTTGTTGAGGAAAATTTTATCAATCCTTCCTCACTTACCAGTTCACATTTCAAATTGCGTAATGGACCTTCTGGCCTTACAATTGGTGATGTTACGGATGAAACCACCACATCGGTTCGTTTGTACCTGGATTTTACAGGCGATTTTGATGTAGATTATCCGGATTTTCATGTCTGGATCGATGGCAATCAACTTTTACAATCCTCTGATTCACTGCTGAGTGATAGTGTCGAAATCACACATGTTTACGAAATACCTGAGTTCTCGATTAATCCAAATGCCCCGTTGACAGAAGAAAACCTTGATGCGGGATACCTGACTGTTACACTGGTAGAGGATTCATTTGTCTTATTCAGCGGTATCCAGATAAACCATTTTATCCTGAATAATAAACCCAATGGAACTTCTATAGGAAGTATAGATTCTATCAGTCCAATTGTCATACAGATTAATCTGGACTTTGCCGGGAATGATTTTGATACAAATTTTACACAGTTCAGTGTGAGTATCAATCCGGCTATACTGGTTGAACAAAAAACGCTTCTGACAAGCAATAACAAATTGACAATTATTGCAACCGACGAACCTTCCGAACTTTATATGGCTGCCGACCAGACACTGGCGGAATATAACCTCGACGGACGACAGCTGACACTGACACTGATTGAAGACACATTTATCAATCTGCCTCTTGAACCAGAAGATTTTACTCTTAATAACGTTACCTTATCGAATCTCACTATCACAGGTGTCAATACGCCGAATTTGAATAGTGCCTTGCTTGATCTTGGTTTTACATACCAGGATTTTGACACCGATTTCACAAATTTCAATGTGATTGCAGATGCATTTAAACTGAAAAAAGGTGCAGCTTTGACAACTTTAAACGATTCTACCATATATGCCTATGAAGAGAATCCGGTTGCTACCATCGTATCGGATTCCGTTTTAACGGAATACAGGTTCAATTTCCGCACACTTAATTTGAAATTCCATGACGAAAAGTTCATTGATAAAGGCACATTGGTTAAAGAAGATTTCAGCCTGGTAAATAATCCTCTTGGAACCAGCATTAGCAGTATATCAAATGTTGAAGACTCATCAGTAACCGTCATTATATATACAGATGGTACTGATTTTGACAAATCATACCCGAATTTCAGGATATCCATTAGAAAGGAAGTTTTGTTACAATCTGAAACTTCTGATCTTCAGTCGAATAACCTGACTGTTTACCCGAATCATGAACCGAATATCGTTGGGATTTCAATACCGGATCATGCATACAAAGTCGGTGATATCGTAACAGCTGCCATTTTCCTTGATAATAACGTTGATTCTCTTTTTACGCTCAGATCAGGCGATATAGGAGGATATGTTATTGATAGTTTTAGAAGGGATATATCTGATATCAATAAGTATTATGCTTATTTTACTATCAATGAAGGAGGGGCGGATTATTATGCAAATCAGGATATCCCGGTTAACAATTTACAGATGGAAGACTGGCTGATCCGGGGTAATGTCTGGAATACACCCATATCACAATCAAATGACCTGATCGATGCCAATACACCTGTGGTTACTTCCATATTGCCTCTGGGAACAGGCACGGCAAAGATCGGGGGAAAGGTGTTTATCGTTGTTTCAGCCGACCAGAAAGGATATAGTGTTGATGCAGCTTCACACATTAATTCCGTACCGGTTACATCATCAAACATTAAAATGGTAGATAACAATAACAGTACCTATACGTGTACCTATACCATCCAGGCTGGTGATCAGGATGTGCTAACAGGCAACCTCCAAGCCAGCTTTGTTTTTTCTGATACGGCAGGCAATAAAAATATTGCTTTCAACACAGTATCCTCACATGAGATCGGTATTGATGCGAATGCGCCTGTCATCGATTCGATCAGGATAGCATCAACGGATGATACCCTGACCATTGATGAGAACCTGATACTGACAATTTATACTGATGAAGATAACTTTGAGCTGGATGAAAGTAACACAAAGGTGAATGATACACCTGCAACAGCATCAAATATTGGTTTCTCACCACTCGGCGGTGGAAGATACAGTTTATCATACCAGGTAAAGGAAGGAGATCCCCAGGTTCCCAGGGGAACCCTGGCTGTTCAGGTTGTACTGGCAGACAGCGTGATGAATAAGACCAGTCCGTTCACAACTATTCAGAATAATAATGTAGCTGTATTGACCACCAGGCCAACAGCAAACCTGGCAGGAACACAAAAGATATGTGTTGGTTTTCCGGCAACATTATATATTTCCTTTACCGGAACGGCACCCTGGAGAATTGAATATACAGATGGAACGAACAGTAGTGTGATAGATAATATCACCGATTCAGAATTTAGTTTCGATGTTTTACCTGCGACACCAGGATTATATACCTATCAGATCACACAGGTGAAGGATGCCACACAGAACACAAATGTTGGTACAGGTTCGGCATTCATTACTGTGAATAGCCTGCCAATTGTAGCCATAACCGACTTGAGAGATGTTTTTAGTGTCGAGGAAGACAGTGTTTTGCTTACCGGGACACCACCCGGTGGTGATTTCATGGGTGTCGGTGTCGTGGATCCGGTAAGTGTGCCTGAATACTTCAATCCCAATCAGGCTGGAGTTGAAAACTCCCCTCATATGATTTACTACAGGTATACTGATGCAAACGGTTGCGTCAGTACAGATTCAGCTGAAGTTAATGTGATCAGTGCTGTTGCCGAAATATTTTTTGGGGGAGTATTGCAGAATACCAGACAACTCGCATGCTGGTACGAGGATGACTTTTTAATCTCTGCAAGAAACACTTCGGATAGTCTGGGGACATTTACCACGGAGCCTTTCTTTGAGGGATTCCTGACTGATAACCTGAATAATACAGCGATGCTGCATCCATCTGCAATTGATTGGAGTTCCCTGGTAGAAACGCAATATATTGATATTATTTACCATTACCCCGATACAATCGGGTATCCATTGACGGATACTTCAACCCTGAAAGTTGAATATTTTATGCCTCCCAGGATTTATACACTTGAAAAATATGTTTATTGTAGTAATGAACCGGCTTTTGACCTCGAAGGGAATTATCTGACAGGAACATTTTCCAAGATCCCCGGCATAACAGGTGAGCCACCAAAATATTCTTTTAATCCTGGTACAGCAACAATAGGTATTTCAAAGATTTATTACACACAGCTGAATGCCTCCGGTTGTTTTTTGAGTGATTCGATTGAAATAACTGTAAATCCG
>CAZGOR010000338.1:0-4759 GCA_964527875.1 uncultured Bacteroides sp.
CTGTTATCAGGTCTGTTTTTTATGATCCATGCCCAGCACGACACGATCAGAATTATCGTAATCGGTGCCCATCCTGATGATCCTGATGGAGATGCAGGGGGGACAGCTATTTTATGGTCTAAAATGGGGCATGCTGTAAAGTTTGTATCGGTGACCAATGGTGATGCCGGCCACTTCAGGATGGGGGGAGGTGTATTGGCCAAAAGA
Organism: uncultured Bacteroides sp.; assembly: GCA_964527875.1. Taxonomy (GTDB): domain Bacteria; phylum Bacteroidota; class Bacteroidia; order Bacteroidales; family SM23-62; genus LJUQ01. The sequence goes on from CAZGOR010000338.1 coordinate 208, forward strand.
AGAATCCGGGAAGCAGCAGAAGCCGGACGAAGATTTGGTGTTGAGTATGAAGTGCTTGACTATCATGATGGTGAGCTTACACCCGATCTGGAAATCAGGAAAGAAATTATTCGTCTGATACGCGACTGGAGGGCGGATGTTGTCATTACTCACCGTCCAAACGATTATCACCCGGATCATAGGTATACTGCAATGCTGGTACAGGATGCAGCCTATATGGTAATTGTTCCGAATATTGCAGCCGATACACCTCCCCTCAGGGTTAATCCGGTATTTCTTTATGCTCAGGATTATTTCAAAAAACCCAATCCGTTTACACCTGATATTGCTGTTGCTATTGATGATGTAATAGATCAGAAGATATATGCCACAGCAGCTCATGAATCGCAGTATTTTGAATGGTTGCCCTGGACTGCCGGGCGGCTTGATGAAGTACCGGCTGATGAAGAAGGACGGCTTGAATATCTTGCCAGAAGATATCGTGCAGGTGTTTCACCAGATGTTCGTGAAACCCTCATCAAGTGGTACGGTGAGGAAAAAGGCTCTGCTGTCCAATATGCTGAGGCTTTCGAAATATGTGAATTTGGCAGAAGACCAGATGAAAAAGAGATTCTGAGATTGTTCCCGATGGTAAAAGAAGAATAGATGAAAAATCTTATCATTGCCACTGCCCAGTTTGAGCATAAAAGCGGGGATAAGAAGTTTAACCTGTCAAAAATCGAAGAACTGACTTCCATTGCTGCCAGCCAGAATGCTTCCGTTGTTAGTTTTCATGAAATGTGCATTATAGGCTATACTTTTCTGAGAAGATCGGATGAGAATGAAATGAGAAAGCTTGCCGAACCTGTTCCGGGTGGTCCAAGTACGGAAGTGCTTCGAAAGATTGCAGAAAAATACCAGGTTGCTTTGTTGGCAGGACTTCTTGAAAAAGAAGATACGAAATTTTACAATACTTACATATGTGTAACAAGAGACGGTTTGATAGCAAAATACAGGAAACTTCATCCTTTCATCAATAAACTTATATCTCCCGGAAATGAATATATAATATTTGAACTTTTTGGTAGTAAATTTGGTATTCTTGTATGTTATGACAACAATGTGATTGAAAATGTCAGAGCAACAACACTACTTGGAGCAGAGATTATTTTTATGCCTCATGTTACAGGTTGTACACCCTCAACAATGTTGGGAAGGGATTATGTGAATCCAACGCTATGGGAAAACAGGTTTAAAGATCCGGATACGTTACGAAAGGAATTTGATAGCAGAAAATACCGTGAATGGTTATTAAGATGGTTGCCAACAAGAGCATATGATAATGGAGTCTATATCGTATTTTCAAATCCGATTGGTATGGATGATGATCAGGTCAAGGGTGGGGGGGCGATGATCATTGATCCTTTTGGCGATATTCTTGCTGAATGCCGCTCACTTGGAGATGAAATGGTGTTGGCTGAATGTACATCTGATAGAATTGATAAAGCCAGCGGAAAACGTTATCGCAATGCCAGAAGACCGGAATTATACCGCGAGATCATTGGAATGGATCATCAATCGGAGGTTAAGGTTGAGTGGATGGAAAGGGATAATATAGAAATGTCGTAAATGCAATTAAATGCCTCAGAACGAATAATTTAAAGACGGATTAAGAATAATCAGCGAAGATCCCGAATCCGCCTTTCAACGGTTCGGGATGACTTTGATTCTAAAGACAAATGCAACTTACCAACGACAACTTAATGACAATTCAATGACGACTGAAGCATCCAAATAAATGGTTAAATGGCTAAATAGTTAAAAAAATTGACTAAGCAGACCAGCAATTTAACAATTTTAACAATTTACTCTTGAAGCACAACCGAGGCATTTTAAGACTTGATCAGATAAGATATGACATCACATCAGAAATTCTTTACCGACGAATGTAAGCCCGATTGGGAGGGACTTGTTGACTGTATCCTCAGAAAAGGTACACCCCGGAGAGTATATAATATTGAGTTATATCTTGATGAAGAGATAAAGGAAGTTATTTGTGACAGGTTTGATTTATTGAATAATCTGAAGATCAATGATCCATTTTTCAAACTAAAAAGAGAGATTGCCATTCAGCGTTTCCTTGGATATGATTATGTCCGATGCAGCCTGGATGATTTTAAAATGACACTTAAGCATATCATTGCTGAAGATACAGCACATGCAAAGAGAAAAGGGGGCAGGGAATATATTAATGAACATCAGGGGCCAATTACAACCTGGAAAGAATATGAAAGATATCCATGGCCTGATCCTGACAAGGCAGATACCCGGTCACTGGAATGGTATCAGAAAAATCTGCCTGAAGATATGTGTATCATTGGAAGTGGTGGTTTTGCTCACTTTGCTGAATATATGACCTGGTTGATGGGTTATCAAACCCTGTGTTTTGCTTTGTGTGAAAACCGGGAGCTGGTTGCTGCAATCAGCAGAAAATTGATGGAGATATATGAAAAAATGATTTCCCGTATTCTTGAATTCAATCATGTAAAGATCATCTGGGGATCTGATGACATGGGATTCAGAACAGGACCTTTGATCAGTCCTGATGATCTGAAAGAATTCGTGTTGCCCGGGCACAGGTTAATGGCCAGGATGTCACATGAAGCTGGCCGTCCCTATCTGCTTCATTCCTGCGGTAATCTGGATTTGCTCATCGAAGATCTGATTGAAGATGTTGGTATTGATGCCCGCCATTCTTTCGAGGATACAATTGAAGATGTGGTTACGGCACATCATAAGTATGGACATCGCATTGCTCATCTGGGTGGAATAGATGTGGACTTTCTTTGCAGATCAAATGAAGATCAGATCCGCAAACGGGTCAGACATACACTCAAAGAATGTATGGAAGGTGGTGGGTATTGCCTGGGAACAGGAAATAGTGTGGCAAACTATATTTCTGTTGAGAATTATCTTATTATGCTGGATGAGGGGAGAAAGTTTAAGTAAATGTCGAAATTACAAGAATCGAAATTCGAAACCTGCCTGGCGGCAGGCAGGCATAGGTAAAATTGTTACTTTTATATAACCAAACCATAATAATCTTATTTTATGAAAAACCTGTACTTATTTATTACGGCATTTCTTATAATTTTTCTATCTAATTGTTCAGCTCCGGAAAAACAGATAAAATATACCGATCTGGTATATCGTCTGACAGATTTGGAATCTCTTTCTTTATTACCTGAACAGGGTGAAAGATGTGCCCAGTGGTCATCTTATGACCGGGCCAGTATCTATAATGATACTACCGGGAAATACGAGAACTGGGATGCCAATGCTGATGGTTCAGGATTTATCAGAATGGAAGGTGAGGATATGGTACTGGCCGAGATGGATGGTCCCGGTGCAATTGTCAGGATATGGTCGGCTCTGCCACAGGAAGGTCATGTTAAAATATTTATAGATGGTAATGCTGAACCGGCAATTGATCTTCCTTTCAGACAGTATTTCGACTGCTCGGTAAGTCCTTTTAATTATCCTGAACTGGTATACATGTCGGCACGGGGACAAAATAACTATGTGCCCATTCCTTACCAGAAATCCTGTAAAGTAGTTGCAGGACCAGAGTGGGGAAGATATTTTCATTTTACATATATCAGTTTTCCCTTTAGGACTGTTATCGAACCATTCAGTATGGAACTGAATGACGAACAGCTCAATGCACTCGATAGTATAAATGATTATTTTGTTGCATCCCGGGGAAGATTGCCTTATCCTCCTGAAGTTTCAACATCCCGGATAAAAGAAACCATCAATGTTAATCCGGAAGAGAAATTTATCCTGGCTGAAATTGAGGGTGCGCATGCAATCAGTTCAATCAGAATGCAGGCAGACCTGCAGGAAAGAGAAGCACAGGAAGAAGCGCTAAGGTTAACTGAAATATCAATGTACTGGGATGGTGAAGATCAACCTTCAGTATGGTCGCCCCTGGGAGATTTTTTCGGGACGGCCCCGGGAATTAACTTGTATAAATCCCTGCCACTGGGGATGACAAGTAGTGGCATGTATTCTTTCTGGTATATGCCCTTCGAAAAACATGCAAAAATAGAATTAATCAATCATAGTGAAATACCTTATACACTTGAATATGAAATTATATATGGTGATTTGAATCATCCGGTTGACTGGTATGGACGGTTTCATGCAAAATGGCATGGCGATGTATTCCCGGTTCCGGAAGACAAATGGCCGGATTGGACATTGTTAAAGACCGAAGGTAGAGGAAGATTTGTGGGAACAATGGTAAATATTCTGACCGAAGGCCGTGAACCATGCGTGGAAGCAGCTGGTCCGGGCCATGCATGGTGGGGAGAAGGTGATGAAAAATTCTTTGTTGATAGAGAAGTGTTCCCAAGTACTTTTGGTACAGGAACAGAGGATTATTTCGGTTATGCATGGGGAAATCCGGAATATTTCGAAAGACCTTTCCATAACCAGTCAATGACAATGGATAATCTTGGTTATCAGACAGTAAGCCGCTGGCATATCACAGATAATATTCCATTTATGG